>CALPLL020000237.1 GCA_943324395.2 Rhizobium sp. Q54 | reverse complement strand
CAAATGGAACTTTCCCTAAACCTTTCCAATTTTCAATATGCAATTTTATAGCATCTAAATCAGCTTTGTGTTCGCCAATTAATTGGAATTCTCTAAGTTGTTCTAAATAAGCTTTCTTCTTCTCAAATGATTCCATTTCTTCTGAATTGGCTTCATTTTTCTGAGCTTTTAATACTTCAAAATAATGATTGCAAGCCGCTTTAAATTCAGCCCAAATAGAATCTGAAAATTTTCTTGGCACATGTCCAACCAATTTCCATTCTTCTTGAATTTGCTTCATTAATGGGGTTGTTGTTGCAAAATCTTCACTCGATTGAAGCGCTTTTGCTCTAGCAACTAATTCCATTTTCTTATTCAAATTATCTTGCTGCTCTTTTTTAATGTCCTTATAAAATGAATTTTTAAAAGTATTAAAATTGCGAACTGAAGTTTTGAATTCATTCCAAGTACTTTCATTTACATCGGCTGGAACTTTACCTACTGCAAAAAATGCATTTCTTAACGCTTCAACTTTATCAATTTGTGATTGCCATTGGCTATGGGCATTAACTTTTTCAGTTGCTAACACTTCAATTTTAGCAATAATGTCTTTTTTACGCTCTAAATTTTCTTTCTCATTTCCACGTTGCGCTTCAAACAAAAGTTCTCGTTTATCGTGCATTTGTTTGGTTAATTCGCTAAAACGATTCCAAATTTCCTCACGATGTTCTCTAGAAACTGGCCCAATATCTTCTTTCCAAATCTTGTGTAAATCTTGTAATTCTCGAAATGCTTTATTAACATCAGCTTCATTTACTAAAGTTTCTACACGTGAAATTATCTTTAGTTTTTGGTCTAAATTATGTTTGAAATCAAGGTCTCTTGCTTCACGATCCAAATGTAAATAGTCATAGAAATTTTCAACATGGAAATGATAATTATTCCAAACGTGATTGTATTTATCCTTTGGAATTGCACCTGCATTTTTCCAACGCTCTCTTAATTCGTTAAAATGTTTTAGGGTGTCTTTTATATTTTCTTGAGGATTAATTAGCTCTTTTAATTCTTCAACTATAGCCAATCTAACTTCTAGATTATTTTTTAAATTATTTTGTAAATTCTTAAAATGAGCATTCTTTTTATCTCTGTAAGCAGAATACAATTGATCAAATTTAGATTTTAATGGAAAATGATATTGAAATTCCTCTTTTGATTCTGGATTTTCAGCAATAAATTCTTCTTTTTTCTCGTCTAAAAAATGATGGTATTTTGCTAAGAATGAATTTTTAATTTCTTCAACGTGATCTTTAACCGACATTATTTTTTCAATCTCGCTCAATTTTTCCAATTCAGCGATTAATTCTTCCATCGATAAAGATTCGTACTCTAGCATTGGAATTTCATGACGCTCTTTTAACGTTTCATCTTCATTTTCAGCTGCATTTTCATTTTCAATTGCTGTAATTGCATCATTTGTTTCAGTCACAACGTCTTTTGTAACTTCTTCAACAACTTCATTTTCTACTTCAACAATAGTTTCTGTTGGAGTTTCATCAACTTCCTGAGCTTCTGTTTGAAACACTTCTTGAGTTTCGTTTTCTACACTTCCATCTGTCTCGTTTTGTTGAACTGACAGGTTATCATTCTTTTCTTCTAACATTTTTAAAATGTTTAAGGTTCATATTATTTAAAGCACGAAAGATAGCAAAAGAGCAATCAAAATTCAAAGATTTTTTGATATTTAAATTACATTTCACTTAAAATGGGTTGATTATTTTACTAATTACTAATTTTTGAAACTAATATCCCCAAATGTCCCAGGATTTTTCTGCCTGAATTGTTAACATTTCAAAACCATTTTTAATAATTGCTCCTTGATCCTTCGCTTTTTTTAGAAACATTGTTTCTGCGGGGTTGTAGATTAAATCAAATGCAATATGATTATTAGTAAAATATTTATAGGGAATTTCAGGACAAGAATTTGTATTTGGAAAAGTACCAATTGGTGTACAATTAATAATTATATGAAATTCTTCAAATGTTTTTTCATTGATTTGGTTGTAACCAATAGCATCTCCAATAGCGTTTCTAGAAACAAATAAACTCGAAATACCTAACTGTTTAAGTGTATAAACTATAGCTTTAGACGCACCACCTGTTCCTAAAATAAGTGCTTTTTTGTGGCTAGTATTCAACAAAGGTTCAAGTGATTTTTTAAATCCCAAGTAATCAGTGTTGAAACCCTTTAATTTTCCAGATTTTGTAATTTTTATCGTATTTACAGCACCAATTTCTTTTGCTTTTTTTGACAATTTATCCAGATACGGAATTATGGCTTCTTTATAGGGAATGGTTACGTTGAGTCCCGAAATAGACGGATTTTGTTTAATATATTCTGGAAATTGTTCAATGGTTTGAAAATCTAAATTTTCATAGGAATAGTCTAATAATAAATTTAGATTTTGAAATTTTTCATTAAAAAAACCTTTTGAAAAAGAATAGCTGATATTCTTCCCAACTAAACCAAATTGGTGTTTTGCCATTCAATACTTATTTTGAACATTTATTGATCGCGTTTTGTACCATTTTACGTGCCCAAACCACAGGAAATAATTCTTCAAGGATGGTTTTATTTTTGAAGTTCAAACGAAGTCCGTTGCTTAAATGGAATTTTGCTTTAGAATCATCGTGAATCATAAAATACAATCCTGCTAATCGGTATTCTATTTCATATTCTTCTGGAAAGTATTCAGAAGCTTGTAATAAAGTGTGAATTGCGCTTTCAAATTCGCCTAAAAATTGTAAAATATCAACCCAAAACAACCAAGTATCTAATTGGTAATCACCAAATTCTACTGCTTTTCTGTATCCAAATTCTGCTTCTTCAAATAAATTTAGTGCTTTGTTTATAGAAGCAAAACGTTTCCAATAAAAACGATTTTGGTTGTCGATGTTCAACGCTTTATTTACAAAATAAAGTGCTTTTTCGAATTTCTTTTGACGTACATAAAAATCTGTAAT
>CALPLL020000236.1 GCA_943324395.2 Rhizobium sp. Q54 | reverse complement strand
CAATTGCCTTTTTTAAACCAAATACAACCACCGCTCCCCGATTTCTATTGAGTGTTGGACCAGGAGATAATTCTTGTGGAGGGACCCAAATACACCCGCTTTGTATTGGAGCTGGAGGTAAATATTCTGGAGGTTCTTGCGGAGGATTGGGAACTTGGTCAAATTCATCTGGGGTTGCGCCGGCTTCAACTTCCTATGTTTGCGTAGCTACTACTTATGGAAATAGCACAGAAAAAATATATGTGAATGGAAATTTAGATAAATCAGCTTCATTAAATAATAATATTCCAAATACTGCTGCCAATAAAGTGTGTATAGGTTGGGTGAGAGATGATGGCACTGGAGTGACTATGAATGCAAATATTGCTTTGATACTTTTTTTTAATAGAGAGCTAAGTGCCACTGAAATAAACCAAATTTACAACGATAATAAAGCAAAATACAACATCAATTAGTAATCAAATATAACATTAAACTATAAATCTTTTTTTAATGAAAAAAAATCTCTCTCTATTATTGCTTTTTGTTGTATTCCTTTCCAATGCTCAAAACACTATGTTTGGAAGGCATAATAATTATGTAACTCCTGAAATAACATCTCAAAGAACAGGAATTATTACCAATGGAATCGTTTTGAATCTAGACGCTGCAAATCCTTTAAGTTATTCAGGAACAGGAACAGCTTGGACAGATTTATCTGGGAGCGGAAATCATGGCACTTTAGTAAATAATGTAACTTATAGTTCCAGTAATCAAGGAAATTTACTTTTTAATGGAAATGGAAATGGAGGAGGATCGCCAAATCCATATGTAAGTTTACCAACCTCTAACGACTTTAATTTTGGAACAGGAAATTTTACAATAGAAATGTGGACATACATAACAACTGTTAATCCGCACCCTAATCTGTTAACAATTAATGGAAATAGTAGTTGGTTTGCAGCATTACGATTGGGTTATTGGCAGGGTAGTTTAGGAATACTTCACTCTAATAATGGATCTAGTTGGGTAAGTGGTATTAATAATAGTTGTCCTGTTGATGTTAATACCTGGTTGCATATCGTAATATCTAGAATTTCTGGAAATGTAAAAGTATATATCAATAATGTTGAAAAAACAAGTTATGCATTGCCTGATAATTTAATGTCAAATGCAGAAAATGAAATTGGAAGGTTAAATCATCCAAACATAGGTTATTTTAATTTGTCTGGCAAAATAGCTATAACAAGAATATATAAAGGTAAAGGGCTTACATCTTCTGAAGTTTCAACAAATTTTGATGCGGATAAAACTCGTTTCGGTTTATAAAAAATTAAATCGAAAAAAATTCATCAATCCGTACTTTTTTTGTAAACATTTTCTAATTGATACTACTATTTTTCAAATGTAATACTATATGTTTTTCAAGGCATATTTTCAACAAAATGAGTTAGAAATTCTAACATTTGGTTTGAGAAGAAGTCAATAGAGTTTACAAACCTTTTAGTCGTTTGATTATAAGGATTTTATTTTTTTAAGCTTTTTAATAATTTTTTATTTTTATAAAACTTCTACTTTATCAACTCCCTTTGGCTAGAATTAATTTGAGGTTTTTAAAGACATTAAATTATTAAATTAGGACTTCAGCAGATTTTGATTGTTGAAGTTTTTTTTTGGTTTAATAACAAAAGTTTATTGATGTTACTGAGATTTAATATTTTACATAAATTAGACTTGTTATATAAATATTTAGCTTCTTGATTTTAAGCTACAATTGAAACAAATTAGCTTTATAAATGACACTTTTTCGCCAAGATTAATTATGGTTATTAGTTAATTTTACAAAATACATAACTTTAAAAAACTACTAATATGAAAACAAAAATTACTTATTTATTATTAATCCTACCCCTTTTGACTTTTGCTCAAGGTCCGTGGGAATTTAATACTGCTTCTAATACAGAGGGGTGGACTTCTTCTCAAGGATCAGCTGGTGCTGCTGGTATTTTAAATGCAACAGGTACGGCTATTGAATATACAACTATAACAGGGAATTCTGGAGCTTCAAGAAATCCAACATTCACTAAAACATCCGCAAATATAGATGCTACTGCTAACAACCAAATAGAGGTTAGAGTAAAAAACGGTTCTGCCGCAACTTATTTGAGACTAACTACTACAATTGGGACGGTTTTAAATACTTACAATAGTGTAATTACAACAACTGATGCAGATTATAAAATTTATACTTTTACTTTGACATCAACTGGTACTATAAGTACTCTTTCTCTAGAATTTAAACTTAGTGATGGCACTACGAGCGGCAATAATTATGTTCCCTCAGCTACTGTACCAAGTACTGTAGGCACCGTCATAAGTATTGATTACATTAGACCAAGAAATTTTGTTGCGCCTATACAAAACACATACAATTTTGATTCAACAACCGAAGGTTTTACTACCCTTACAAGAGCAACTGCCATTCAAGCTACCGAATCTTCAAGGGGAACTTTAATGGTCAACTGTACTGTTGCTAGTGTTAATAATGGTAAAGTATCTTTATCACCTATCGTTTTCCGTGTTGAAGGGACTAATAGGTACGCACATATTACTTTAAAAAACACTTCAACCAATACATTATTTCAATTATATGGAAAAGTAGCAAGTGTATTAACTGCTTTTAATCCAATTCAAACCTATACAACTTCAGATGCTACCTATAAAACCTATGATTTTGATTTAACTACTTGGGATAGCGGATCTCAATTTCCAGAATTAAACTTTGGGGTTAAGAATACTTGGTTAGCAACAGCAACTTATGCAATTGGTGACATTATAATTTCAGGAAATACTTATTGTAAAAACACATCTGGTGCAAACAGTGTTTCGCCTGCAGTACCACAAACGGATACTACAATTTGGGTACTATGTGATGCAACAGGTGCAGTTGCTCCTGCTGCTGGTGCAATTCTTGGAGGTGCATTGAATATTAATCCTTTAAGTAATTCTGTATATGTTGATTCAATT
>CALPLL020000235.1 GCA_943324395.2 Rhizobium sp. Q54 | reverse complement strand
GAAGCTACCGTTCAAGTTTTTGAAAATAGAAAACAACGAATTCCAACATCAAAATTCAATGACTACATGCTTAAAGTTATTGAAGGTTACCCGCCGCCAGCTTTAAAAGGTAAATATGTGAAAATTAAATATTGCATGCAATTGCCAACACCAACACCTCAATTTGTGTTTTTCGCCAACTTGCCGCAATATGTAAAAGAAGCTTACAAGCGTTTTCTAGAAAATAAAATTCGTGAAAATTGGGATTTCTCAGGAGTTCCAATTGATATTTATATCAGAGAGAAATAAAATAAAAAAGCCCCAAAATTTGGGGCTTTTTTTATGTCTTTTAGTAAAGATTACCAGCCTCCGCTAGAGCCTCCACCAGAAAATCCTCCTCCGCCAAAGCCTCCGCCAAAGCCTCCACCTCCAGAAGAACCTCCGCCAAATCCTCCTGATCCTCGGCCTCCGCCGCCCAAGCTACTTAAAATTAAGATGTCCATAAAACTTGGACCACCACCAGAGCTTCCAGAGTTACCGCCGTTATTTTTTCTACGGGAAATTAAGGCCAATATAAATACTACTATAATAATAATTACCATAGGAGGAATTCCTTCTTTTTTACTAACTTTTCGTTTTCCTTTGTATTTTCCTTTTAAAACATCAATAATTGCTGTAGTTCCTTTATCCAAACCGTTGTAAAAACTTCCTGCTTTAAATTCAGGTACAATAATATTTCTGATAATTTCACCACCGATTCCAGCTGTTAATCTATCTTCAACTCCGTAACCAGGATTTATTGCGATTTTCTTTTCGGCTTTAGCCAACAGAATGACCACTCCATTATCATCTTTCGCAGTTCCTCCAATTCCCCATTTCTGACCCCAATTAGTAGCTAAAAGACTCACATCTTCGCCTTTCAAACTTTCAATGGTAATCACCACAATTTGGGTGGTAGTTGAATCGGAATAACGAACTAGTTTTTCCTCGAGTTGTGCCTTTTCTTCCGAACTTAAAATATTGGCATAATCATAAACAGAAGTCTGCTCTTTTGGAATTTCAGGAATTTCAAATTGTGCAAAACCTATTTGTGAAACCAACAAACAGGCAAACAAAATTAAAAAGGAATTTTTCATATTTGATTTCATTATCCTTTTGATATTTCGTTAGACAATTCATTAGTATCCTCATTTTGCCATGGAAAATAAGTTTTCAATTCATTTCCCGCTTTCTGAATTCCATCAATTAGGCCTTCTTTGAAATTTCCATTTTTAAAATGATTCATCATGGCTTCCTTTGTTGAATCCCAAAAATCTGTTGGAACTAAATCGTTAATTCCTTTGTCTCCGCAAATAGCAAATGCTTTATCGGCAACAGCCAAATAAATCAAAACACCATTTTTAAGTTCTGTTTCGTGCATTTTTAATTCTTCAAAAACAATTAATGCACGATCATAAGCAGCAATTGAACTGGTATTTTCAATGTGCACTCTAATCTCGCCAGAAGTTTCTTTTTCTGCCACAGTAATAGCAGCAACAATTTCTTGTTCTTCTTCAGGTGTTAAAAAAACTTCTTTTGACATAAATATAGTTTTAAGCCCCTCCTTTGGAGGGGTTGGGGAGGATTAGAATTTTACTTCAACTGGTTTGTCAGCTCCAACAGCTGCTTCAAAATATGGTTTTTCTTTCAAACCGTACATTCCAGCTAAAATATTTCTTGGAAAAGTGTTGATGTTATTGTTGTAAGGTTTAACCGATTCGTTGAATCGAGTTCTAGCAACTAAAATTTGATTTTCTGTACTTGCCAATTCATCCTGTAATTTCAAGAAATTCTCGTTGGCTTTCAACACTGGATATTGTTCAACAGAAACTAATAATTTTGACAAAGAAGAACTTACGCCACTTTGAGCCGAATTAAATGCAGTTAATTGTTCCGGTGTAACATTTTTAGGGTCAATTGTTACCGATGTTGCTTTTGCTCTAGCTTCAATGACAGCAGTTAAAGTACTTTTTTCAAAATCTGCAGCTCCTTTAACCGTATTTACTAAGTTTCCTATTAAGTCATTTCTTCTTTGGTAAGACGTTTGAACGTTACCCCAACTTTCTTTAATGTCTTGTTCGTAACGAACGGCATTGTTATAAATTCCAGAAGCCCAGCTGTACATTCCAATAACAATTACAGCAACAATAATCCAAGGTAAAAATTTTTTAAGCGTTTCCATTTTTTTAATTTTAAGTTAAATAGTTAATTTATTATTGATTTTTATCCCCCCTTCGGGGGTTAGGGGGATTATAATTCTGATTTTATTGCGTTCAGCTGCATTTTTATGCCTTCTAATTTACTGATAATTTCATATTTATCAAGCGTTTTTTTCTGGCCTTCTTTTAAGTGAGTTTTAGCACCTTCTAATGTAAATCCGCGTTCTTTTACCAAATGAAATATCAATTTCAAATTGGTAACGTCCTCTGGCGTAAACATTCTATTACCTTTTGCGTTTTTCTTTGGTTTTAGAATGTCAAATTCCTTGTCCCAAAATCGTATTAATGATGCATTTACGTCAAATGCTTTGGCCAATTCGCCAATACTGTAATACCTTTTTCCTTCTTTTAATTCTATATGCATTAGTCTAAAGATTGATTTTCTTGATTCGCAATTTTTGAAATAGCAACATATTCTGCTGCCGAAATATTTCCATAATAAAAATTCAACGGGTTCACCACATCACCATTTTTATGAACTTCATAATGCAAGTGTGGCGCTTCCGAACGCCCAGTGCTTCCTACATATCCTATAATATCTCCACGTTTAACATATTGTCCAACACGAGCTTTGTATCGACTTAAATGTGCGTACAACGTTTCATAACCAAAACCATGCCGAATCACAATGTGATTTCCAAATCCCGATGCGGTATTGTCAGCTCGAGAAACTATTCCATCGCCAGATGCAAAAACAGGAGTTCCCATTTTAGCAGTAAAATCCATGCCTTCATGAAATTTTCTAGCTTTTGTAAACGGATCACTTCGATACCCAAATCCTGATGCCAT
>CALPLL020000234.1 GCA_943324395.2 Rhizobium sp. Q54 | reverse complement strand
TTAATTCAGTTTTTGAAACCACTTGGTTTTTTTGATTACATCAAAATGCAAAAGAAAGCATATTGTGTTATTTCTGATAGTGGAACAATTTCAGAAGAATCTTCTATTCTAAATTTTCCAGCTATTACTATTAGACAAGCGCATGAAAGACCTGAGGGTATGGATGAAGGAACTTTAATCATGAGCGGTCTAAAGAAAGAAAGAATATTAGAATCTATCAATATTATTGTATCACAGTTTTCAAGAGAAAAAAGAGTTACCAGAATTGTTAGTGATTATAATGTTGATAATTTCTCGTTAAAAGTAGTTCGAACAATCATTAGCTACGTCGATTTTGTCAATAGAACAGTTTGGAAAAAATAATAGATATAAGACAAAAAGATAGTAAATATAATAAATGAAAATACTCGTTATTACTCAATACTTTTGGCCTGAGAGTTTTAAAATTAATGATTTAGCATTGAGTTTAAAGGATAAAGGACATGATGTTACTATATTGACAGCAATTCCTAATTATCCAAAGGGTAAATTTTTTTCAAAATATTCTTTTTGGAAAAACAATGATGAAAAATGGAACGGTATTTATATATATCGTTGTAAAATATTTGCTAGAGGAAAAGGCAATATTCGATTAATGTTGAATTATATTTCATTTGTTTTTTTCTGTACTATTAAGGTAATATTTATCAAACAAAAATTTGATAAAATCTTTGTCTATGAACCTTCACCTGTTACTGTAGGATTGCCAGCAATTATAGCAAGCCGAAAATTTAAAGCACCTTTTTATTTTTGGGTTCAAGACTTATGGCCAGAAAGCCTTACCGCCGCTGGAGGACTGACAAATAAATATGTATTAGCTTTTTTTAACTGGATAACAATTTTAATTTATAAAAAGGCAAAATTTATTTTAATTCAATCTAGGGGGTTTTCAGATTATATCTTAAATCAAGGTGATTTTTCAAACAAGTTAGTTTATTTTCCAAATACTGCGGAAAATTTCTATAAACCTATTGCTGCTGAAGACAGTTATTATTCTAAACTTCCTAAAGGGTTTAAGTTAATTTTTGCAGGAAATATTGGAGAGGCTCAAGGAATTAACACCTTAATTGAAGCTGCTTATATAATTAAGAGCCAAGGGTTAGATGTTCAATGGATTTTCTTAGGTGATGGTCGGCAGAAACAAAATTATATCCAACAGATTGAAAATCTAGATTTAATTGATAATTTTTATTTCCTAGGTACTTTTCCTGCCGAAGAAATGCCACATTTTTTTGCTTGTGCAGACGCTTTAATTGTATCATTAAAGAAAGATAATATTTTTTCACTTACAATTCCAGCAAAAGTTCAGTGTTATTTAGCAAGTGGCAAGCCTATTTTAGGATCTTTAGATGGCGAAGGAAAAAGGGTTATCAATGAGTCAAAAGCAGGTTTTGTTTCTCCCGCTGGTGATGCTAATTTATTTGCAAAGAATGTTGTTAGATTTTATAATTTGAATTCCACCGAAAAAAATGAAATGAAGCAAAATGGAATTAATTATTTTAGAAGTGAATTTGGTAGAGATAAGCTGACAGATAGACTCATTGACTTATTAAATAAATGAAAATTACAATTACTGGAGCGACCGGCTTTGTTGGAAAAAATTTAATAAACCATTTGAAAACCTCAAATGAAGTTGTTCCAATTAGTGTAAGATATATTCCTAATAATATTATTGAACTTTCAGGAAACGAATTAATTCATCTCGCTGGAAAAGCACACGATTTAAAAAAAGTGTCTAATCCTCAAGATTATTATGAAGCCAATTTTGAACTTACAAAGCAAGTCTTTGATTCGTTCTTACTTTCTGAGGCTTCTGTTTTTATTTTTATGAGTTCCGTTAAGGCCGCCGCCGACGAAGTGAAAGGAGTATTAACAGAAGAAAACAGTCCAAATCCTAAAACGCATTACGGAATTTCAAAGTTAAAAGCAGAAAACTATATTCTCAATCAAAAACTACCAGAAGGAAAGCGAATCTTTATTCTGAGACCTTGCATGATTCACGGCCCTGGAAATAAAGGCAATTTAAATTTACTTTATTCAGTAGTTAAAAAAGGCTTTCCTTGGCCGTTGGCAGCTTTTGAGAACCAACGCTCTTTCTTGAATATAGAAAACTTGTGTTTTGTTATTTATGAATTATTAAACAATAAAAATATTGCCTCAGGAATTTATAATGTTGCCGATGACAAACCACTTTCAACCAATAAATTAATTGAGTTAATTTCGAAATCACAAAATAAAGCTGCAAGGACTTTAGCGATTCCCAAAAAGATAATTTTCCTTCTTGCTAAAATTGGAGATATTTTGCATTTGCCCTTAAACTCAGAACGTTTGCAAAAACTAACAGAGAGTTATGTAGTAAGCAATGATGAAATAGTTAAAGCTTTAGGAAAACCAATGCCTTTTTCCGCTGAAGAAGGATTCAAAAAAACCTTTCAATCGTTCAATAATGTTCAATAAATTTTTTGCTATACTGCTTTTAGTTCTACTTGCCCCAGTTTTTATTATTGTTGCTTTATTTATTTCTGTTGAAGATGGTTTTCCTATTTTCTTTAAACAAAAAAGAGTAGGTGTAAACTATACCTTTTTCAATATCTATAAGTTTCGGAGTATGAAAAAGAATACGCCTAATGTGGCTACGCATTTATTAGAAAATCCTGCACGTTACCTTTTGAAAATTGGTCGCGTTTTGCGAAAATTAAGCTTAGATGAACTACCCAATTTAATCAACATTATCAAAGGAGAAATGGTTTTTGTGGGTCCAAGACCTGCCTTATATAACCAAGAGGATCTAATGCAACTTCGTGTAAATGCTGGAGTAGAGAAACTAAAACCAGGGATTACTGGTTGGGCTCAAATCAATGGCAGAGATGAAATTTCAATTGAAGAAAAAGTGAAATTGGAAAAAGAATATTTAGAACAAAAATCAATTGGATTCGACATTAAAATAGTTGTCCTTACTTTTACTAGTGTATTAAAAAGTGAGGGAGTTAACCACTAAT
>CALPLL020000233.1 GCA_943324395.2 Rhizobium sp. Q54 | reverse complement strand
GAAAATGGTTTCTGCAGCAAAGCTTAAAAAAGCACAAGATGCTATTACAGCAATGCGACCTTATGCCGAAAAATTAACGGAATTATTACAAAATCTTTCTGCAAATCTTGATGGTGATGCAGGAGGAGAGTTTACTACTCAACGTGAAATTAAAAAAGTATTAATTGTAGCAATTACCTCTAATAGAGGTTTGTGTGGTGCTTTTAATTCTAATGTAATTAAGGAAGTAAAAAACAGAACTTTATTTTACGAAGGAAAGCAAGTGGATGTTTTTGCAATAGGTAAAAAAGGAAATGACGCTTTAAGCAAAACGGTTACTGTTATTGAAAATCAAAGTTCAATATTTGACGATTTATCTTTTGAAAATGTCGCAGTAATTGCCGATGTTTTAACTCAAAAATTCATTTCTGGAGAGTATGACAAAATCGAATTGGTTTATAATCAATTTAAAAATGCCGCAACTCAAATCGTTCAAACCGAACAATTCTTGCCTTTAGAAGCTTTGAAATCGGATAAAATTGCATCAACAGGAGATTATATTTTTGAACCTTCAAAAGAAGATATTGTTTTAACATTGATTCCTAAATCATTAAAAACGCAATTGTATAAAGGGATTAGAGATTCATTTGCCTCTGAGCACGGAGCGAGAATGACTGCAATGCACAAAGCGACTGATAATGCAACGGAATTGAGAGACCAATTGAAATTGACATACAATAAAGCGCGTCAAGCTGCAATTACCAATGAAATTTTGGAGATTGTTGGTGGGGCGGAAGCATTAAAAGGATAATAAAAAAATTATTTTTATAAAAAGAGTCACGTTATGCGTGACTCTTTTTTTTAATTATATATTCAAATAGCAAAAATGGAAATACTACAATTAGAAACGGTTTCAGAAATGGTTGCGCAAATTGAAATAATTCATTTTCTGTACCCAAACATGACTTTAGAAACTTATGAATCCTACTTAAGTAATATGTTGCCAAATGGGTACAAACAAGTAGCTGTTTTTGAAAATAAGCAGTGTGTTGGTCTTACCGGGTTTTGGTACAATACTAAATTATGGACCGGACCGTATTTAGAAATCGACAATTTCATTGTACATCCTGATCATAGAAAAAAGGGGATCGGAAAAATAATTACCGATTTCATTGATGCTAAAGCAAAAGAACTCTCCTGCACTTGCATTGTTTTAGATGCTTTTACAGGCAATTTCCCTGCCCATCGATTTTACTATAATCAAGGGTATGAACCTAGAGGGTTTCATTTCATCAAAACAATTGATGAAAACGGATTTTCATAATTAACTTAAATTAATTATCGGATTGGTACCATTCTGCAAATGAAGTTTCCGTTTCTTGCAATTTTAACGAATGCAATTCAATCCCTTGTGGCAATCTATTTTTTATTCTATTAGCAAAATCAATAACCATATTTTCGCTTGTAGGTTGATAATCTACCAAAATAACATGGTGATCACGGGATTGCAATTCCTTTGCTAACTCAATGTGAGGTGTATTTTTATTAAATACCGTAGCATGATCAAATTGATCTACAATTTCTTCTTTTACAATTTTCTTTAAATCGGTGAAATCGATAACCATTCCAAATTTAACATTTGAATTATCGGTAATTGGTTTGCCAATAACGGTTACAGACAATTTATAGCTATGTCCATGCACGTTTTTGCACTTCCCATCATAGCCATATAAAGCGTGACCGGTTTCAAAATTAAATTGTTTGGTAATTCTGATATTGCTCATTTATAAAGTATTTGAATGCAAATTTAGTAAATTGTAATCATTCTACTTTCAAAAATAGAAGTTGCTTTATATAAAACTAAAATAATGTATATTTGCGTAAGCAAGGGGGATTAGCTCATTTGGCTAGAGCGCTACGCTGGCAGCGTAGAGGCGATCGGTTCGAATCCGATATTCTCCACAATATTATTGGCAGTTTTTAGTTTTTATTATTAGAATTTCAGATTATTTTGATAAATATATTTCTTTCATTCTAATGTTGTATAGTTTTTATATACCGCTGATTCAAATTTTATTTAGATTCAATTATTACATTTGAATAAATTCACACGATAAAAAATAATGAAAAACAGTTTAAGCTATTTTCTTTTTTTGATTTTAATATCCTTTTCAAATAGTGCTTTAGGACAAACCTTAACTAATGGTGATTTAGAAGCAGGTGGGAGCGGAAATGGGTTTCTAGTTAATGAATATGCTCAAAGCCCACCAATAGGACCGCCACTAACAGGCCCTAGTGCCCCCGGAACTTATACTTGGACTAATAATCCAAATACTATGGACACTTCTTTTATTTCTGGTGGAGATAAAACTAACGGAATTGGAAAAATGCTGGTTTATAACGGTTCAACTTCCTCTACCCGAAAATTTATATGGACAACAAGCAGCACCGGTGGAGCTATTGGCGGGTTTACAATTGGTTCAACCTATACTTTTAGTTATTGGATAAAATCCGTTTCGCCAGATGTTACGAATGATGCCACTCGAGCTAATATTGGCGTTTTTTTTGTAGGTGCTGACACCTTCAATCCCACAACACTTAATTCTGTTGCGCCTCTACCAATTGAAGGATGGAAGCAAGTACAATATTCATTTAGAGCTACTGCAACTGCAATATTGATTCGTTTATGGGACATCAACACTAGCGCATTAGGAAATGATTTTGCATTAGATGATTTCGCTATCACACCAGGTGCTCTTCCATTAACATTAACCCAAACGTCTATAAACCCGTCCTGCCCATCCTCATTAGATGGCTCTATTAAAGGAGTTGGTTCTGGCGGAGTTTTGCCATATACTTTTATATTGACCTCTAGCACTTTTACAACTTCAAACTCAACAGGGATTTTTACCGGCTTGGGAGCTGGAACCTACAGTCTTTCAATAATAGATGGAGTGGGAGCAACAGCAACACCCTCCTCAATTAATATTACATTGGCGCCTCCAAACGATATTACTATAAATGCACCACCACCACCAATTTGTGCAGGAACCCCAACTAATTTGTCTGTAAGCGGAAGTCCCGATCCTTATTTATGGACAG
>CALPLL020000232.1 GCA_943324395.2 Rhizobium sp. Q54 | reverse complement strand
ATAATTTTCCATTAGTGTTTTATGACCCGAAATTTTCAATAATAAACGGCGAGTTTCAAGGAATTCATCATATATTATTTGCCAAAATGGACCAAATTCAGGATCTTCTTTCATGTAAGCCGTTAATGGGAAAAATGATTTTGCCAATGACATCATGCTATTTTCTAATAGAGTTCTAAAAAACAATGAACTAAAATACAATTTCTGAATTTCTTCCCACTTGTTGTTATCTTCAAAATGTTTTAGGGCAGTTCCAACTCCAAAAAAACCTGGTACATTTTGTTTCAAATGACTCCAAGAACCTACAAATGGAATTGCACGTAAATCAGTAAAATCAAGTCCTTCTGCTTTACCACGTTTTGATGGACGACTACCAATGTTTGTTTTAGCATAATAATTTAAGGTACTCATCCTTTCTAAATATGGAATAAATTTAGGGTGGTTTTTAAATGAAATGTATTTGTTATAACCAACTTCGGCTAATTCATCCAGGCGGTTTTTTTCAGAATCGGTTAATAAATTTGATCCGTCGTCAAAAATTTTATTTGTAATACCGGCACTTAACAGGTTTTCCAAATTAAATCGACAAGAATCTAAAGTCCCAAAGTTGGAGCTTATAGTTTGTCCTTGAACTGTTATTTGAATTTGCTCATTTTCAATATTAGATCCTAAAGAAGCATAAAACTTATGTGTTTTTCCTCCTCCACGAGCTGGTGGCCCTCCTCTACCATCAAAGAAAATTACTTTAATTCCGTATTTTCTTGAAATAGTAGTAATGTTTTCTTTTGCCTTATATATACTCCAATTGGCCATTAAATAACCCCCATCTTTAGTTCCATCCGAAAATCCTAACATAACTGTTTGTTTATTTCCGCGATTAGCCAAATGATTTTTATAAGCCTCATTAGTGTACAATTGCTCCATTATTAAAGGCGCATTTTGCAAGTCATCAATAACTTCAAATAGTGGAATTATATCAACTGTAGGGTTTTTCCAACCACACAATCCAAATAAAGCATAGGTTTCCATAACCTGAATTGCACTTTCACAATTACTAATTATATATCGGTTGCAACCAAATTCACCATTTTTTTCTTGAATGGATTTCATAGTCAAAACGGAGTCTAATGTAGCATTAGTCATTTCATCCTCGTAATCTTTAGGATTCAAATTATTGTTTACTTCTGATAATAATTTTAATTTTTCACTATCAGAAATTAAATTGTAATTTTTAAGAATTGGTGTTTTACTATTTTCTAAAATAGTTTTGTAAACATGAGAATGTATTTTACTATTTTGTCTAATGTCTAAAGTGGCAAAATGGAATCCGAAATGATTTACTTTGTTAATTAAAGAATTGATATCCTCTAAATATAAGGATTGGTGCTGTTCAATTACAATATCTTTTATTTGATGTAATTTGTCTTTAAATTCATTTAATGAAATGAAAATATCACCTTGAGAATAAAAAACAGATCTATAAATTTTTACTTCAATTTCAGATATTAAAGTATCTATATTTGAAAAAGTGAGCTTTCTTTTTAATTTTCTTATATCACTATAGTAGCATTTCAATATTGAAGTTCGCAACCGGTCAGCAACATTTAAAGAAATTTCGGTTGTAACATAAGGATTACCGTCTCTATCGCCTCCTGGCCAAAAACCTAAATTGAAAATAGGATTGCTAATTTCTTGATCTTGAAATATATTTTTCTGTAAATACAGCATCATGCTACCAACCGTTTCGTAAAATACATTTTCTAGATACCAAATTAAGCTAACCGCTTCATCAAATGGAGTTGGCTTTTCTGATTTTATAAAAGGTGTTTTTCCAAGTTGTGACAACAATTGTTTTATTTTTAATAAATCATCTTCACGAATTGCAGTTGTTAAATCGGTAATAATTCCTAATACTGTTCCAGGGTAAAACTGTGTTGGATGCGCTGTTAAAACAGGTCTAACGTTAAAATTCTCTAAGAAATCACGCAATTCATTTGTTTTTTCCTTTTCATCAGCTATTTCCTTAATATCTCTCAACGATCCTCGACCACCTAAATTGTTAACCAACGAAAATGAAGCGTCCTCAATTGCATCAAAAAGAACAATTTGCCTTTCTATATACTGAATAAATCGAAACATCAAATCAATCCTATCCAATTCACTTGCTTTATCCAAATATTTAGAAGCAAAAAAATCAACAATTTGAATTGGAGTTTCTTGTTTTTTGAAACCTTTATCACAAACTTCTGAAAACAATGGCAACATTACACCAGTATTATCAATTTCATCGAATGGTAAGGTTAAAAATAAACTGTTGTATATTTGGTATTTAGAGAGAACATTTTGATTAAATGCTTCAATTTTTGGAAGGCTATACATAATTTTGAATAAAAATTAAATAGTAATTTAACTAAAAAGCCCCAAGAAAAAACTTGAGGCTTCATAAAATGGTGATTTTATAAAAACTACAAGCTTTTAAAAATAGTGTGCATTAAACGTTTTTTATCGTTTAGACTTTCGTCTAATGAAATCATAGTTTCTGTTCTGTAAACACCTTCTATATCATCAATCATAAAGATAACATCCTTTGCATGCTTGGTATCTTTTGCTCTAATTTTACAGAAAATATTAAATTTTCCAGTAGTAATATGCGCTACGGTTACGAATGGAATTTCGTTGATACGCTCCAAAACAAATTTAGTTTGTGAGGTGTTATTAAGAAATACCCCAACGTAAGCTATAAAAGAATAACCTAATTTTTCATAATCTAAAGTCAATGACGACCCCATTATTATACCTGCATCTTCCATTTTTTTCACTCTAACGTGTACGGTACCGGCAGAAATTAATAATTTCTTAGCGATATCCGTAAAAGGAACTCTGGTATTATCAATCAACATGTCTAAAATTTGATGATCTACTTCATCTAAACGGAACTTGCTCATAAGTTTGTTTTTTTATTGTACTTTAATTTAAATTGAACAAAATTCAAAAAAAATCTAATTTTTCATCAATCCGTTAACAAATTTTATACTTTTTCCTAAAGAAAATTCTGCTTTTTGGTCAATTTTCGGAATATTTAATTCTAAATCTTCATACAAAGCTTCTT
>CALPLL020000231.1 GCA_943324395.2 Rhizobium sp. Q54 | reverse complement strand
TGTTTTTATATCAAAGCAAGGACAGATTGCCATTTGAGGAAATCAATAAAAAGACAATTCAGTTGTTTGAAAAGTTTTTGGAAGCACAAAAAACAGAAATAAAATAAATAAATTCTATGTATAAATACCTTAAAAAACGATATATAATTCCGGTATTGGCAAGCGGAATGCTGTTTATTGGCGTAAGCTTTAAAGACGATTTTTTTGAAGTTGCCAAACAAATAGAAATTTTCACTACCTTATTCAAAGCGGTAAATAGTAATTATGTCGATAAGGTAAATCCGGGTGATTTAATGGATAAAGCCATCAAAAGCATGTTGGCAGAATTAGATCCTTACACGAATTATTTCAATGAACAAGATGTCGTAAAATTCAAAATAAATAATACCGGAGAATACACAGGAATTGGCGCTGTAATTACTAGAAAAGAGGCTAAATTAATCGTAAAAGAAATCTATAAAAATTATCCTGCAGACAAGGCAGGGCTTAAAGGTGGTGATGAAATTATTTCAATTGGAGACATCAATTTAGCCGATTACAAAGAAGACGCAAGCCAACTATTGAGAGGCGGAAAAAATGCAAAAGTCGACATAAAATTCATCCGCCAAGGAAAAACCCTAACTGCGCATTTGATTTTAGAAGAAGTAGAGGTAAAAGCAGTTCCCTACTTTGGAAAAATTGACGACAAAACAGGGTATATTGTATTGAATCAATTTACAGCTAAGGCGTCGATGCAGGTTAAAGAGGCGTTAGAACAATTAAAAAGAGAAGGCGCGGAAAAGATTGTTTTAGATTTAAGAGGAAACCCAGGAGGATTAGTGAATGAAGCGGTAAGTATTTGTAATTTATTTGTAGCTAAAGACGAGGTGATCGTAACTACAAAATCAAAAACCGAGAAAAACAATGTTACTTTCAAAACCACTCGAGAGCCTATAGATACTGAAATTCCATTGGTGGTAATTGTGGACGGAAAAAGTGCTTCGGCATCTGAAATTGTATCAGGCGCATTACAAGATTTAGATCGCGCGGTGATTATTGGAAGTCGGAGTTTTGGAAAAGGATTGGTTCAACGACCAATAGATTTATGCTACGGAACGCAAATTAAAATTACCATTTCTAGATATTATACTCCTTCTGGAAGATGTATTCAGGCATTGGATTATTCTCATAAAGACAAAGACGGAAAAGCAATTCGTACTGCTGCGACCGATTATAATGCCTTCAAAACTAGAAAAGGACGAACGGTTTATGATGGCGGTGGAATATTACCAGATGTTGTTTTTGAAGAAACAAAAATGAGCAATATTTCAGAGGCATTGGTAAAAAACGACGGTATTTTCAATTTTGTAACCGAGTATTATTATAAAAATCCGAATTTAGGAACGACTATTCCTGTAATTTCTGATGCAGACTTTGCCGAATTTAAAGCGTTTTTAAAGCGTGAAAAATTCTCATTTGATACAGAAACCGAGTTGGCGCTAAAAAAGACGTTAGCGGCAGCAAAAAAGGAAAAATTAGATGCATCGATAGCAAATGAATACCAACAATTACTTTCTGCATTACAAAAAAGTGAGGAAAATATGCTAAATCAAAATCAGAAGGAAATCAAAAATCTAATTCTTGATGAGATTATCAAGCGTTATCAATACAAAGAAGGGCTTTATTTGTATTACACCAAAAACAATTTAGAAATTAAGAAAGCAGTCGGAATTTTGAACAATGAAATGGAATACAAAAAGATTCTAAACTAGTATTTACTTAGTAATTTTCATTTCAATGTGCGGAATATCGTCTTCTAAATACGTTTCTGAAGTGGCGACAAATCCGTGAGATTCATAAAATTTCTTTAAATACAATTGCGCAGAAATAGTGATGTTTTGAACATTGAATCGACGATTAATTTCTAAAATTGATTGGTCAATTAATTCATGTCCGAAATTTTTATCTCGGTGTTTTTCTGCAACGACCACTCTTCCAATTGACGAAAATTCGAAATAATCGCCTGGTTTAAACAATCGGGAATACGCAATTATCTCTCCTTCAACTATTCCAAATAAATGCAACGCCTTTTGGTCTTTGTTGTCGATATCTTGGTAAACGCAATTTTGTTCAACCACAAATACTTCCGATCTTAATCTCAATATTTGATATAATTCTTGCGTTGAAAGTTCATCGAAAGTTTTGGTTTTCCAGCTAATTGGCATCTTAAACAATTTATTTTTTAATGAATTTTACCGATTTTATAATCGCTTCCAATTCAAACATTAAATCTCTTTTTTTCATTGAAGGCGCATAACAAAACCCTTCTAAAACCACGATTCTTCGGTTTCTATAATCTTTGATACAGTAATTGATGAACGGCCCCGACATAAAATCGTTTTTCATTTCCCAGGTTCCTTTGGTTTCAAAAGCAGTTCTTTTTGCCAATTTAGTTTTCATGAAATATGGAGAATACGCCTGCTCAGTAATCATTTTTGAATACCTTTCAGTTCCATGAATATAAAGCGCACCAATAGAATCTCTGGTTTTAATAACGTTCTTAATTAAACTGGATTTATAACTGGCCTCTATATTTTTAATTGGTATTTGATAAATCAAAATGCTAGTGCTCCCGCCGGTGATTTCCTTTTTATACCACATGAATTTCTTTCTAGATAAAACGCTGTTGTACCCTTTTGGAATATTAATATCAATTTTAAATTTCTTTTTTATTCGGTCCGATTTTATAATCGAAGTATCAATAACTCTTTGGTTTTCGACAATTTCCGTTTCCCGCATCAGCTTGATAATTTCAGCGGTGTGTTTGTCGATAACATCTAGAATTTCGAAGGTGTTTCTGCCTGATATATAGAAAATATTTTGTGGAGTGGCAAATTCATTTTTCTTAATTTCAAATTCGCTTGCGGTCGATTTTTTAATAACAATACTGTTTCGGCTATTAACCACATAACCTTCCAAAAACTTAATAGGATATTGATTGATGGTGAACTGCGGTTCTTCTTGCGGGAGTCCAATTACCGAGGAGGCAAATTTATTTCTAATCGTATCTCCGATTTCGCCTTTCCATAGTTGGTCGTCAATTAAAACAGAAATCGTATTGATGTCGCCAGTAGTTTTTTCATTGGCGTCGTCACCTTTGTTTTT
>CALPLL020000230.1 GCA_943324395.2 Rhizobium sp. Q54 | reverse complement strand
TTTCCCAATAATTGGAATCACAGGAAGTAACGGAAAAACGATTGTAAAAGAATGGCTGAATTTTCTTTTGAGCCCCGATTTTTCAATTATTAGAAGTCCGAAAAGTTATAATTCTCAAGTGGGTGTTCCGTTGTCAATTATTTCAATAAATGAAAATCACAACCTTGGGATTTTTGAAGCTGGAATTTCTACCGCCAATGAAATGAGTAAGCTGGAGCAAATTATCAAACCAACAATTGGTATTTTAACTAATTTAGGTTCGGCTCATGACGAAGGATTTGCCAATTTTGAACAAAAAATTAAAGAGAAAGTTGGGCTTTTTGCAAATGTTGAAATCTTAATTTATAAAAAAGATAAATTGGTTGACGCGTTTTTAAATTCCAATTTGAAAACCTTCTCCTGGTCTTTAAACGATTCAACTGCTGATGTATTTATTTCGCAAAAATCTCTTTCCGATAAAACGATTCTCGAAGTCAATTTTTCAGGGAAAAAATTCGAAATTACCATTCCATTTAAAGACAATGCTTCAATAGAAAATTCAATTCATTGCCTGATGGTTTTATTGTATTTAAAATACGATACTTCGGTGATTCAAAGCCGTTTAGAATTGCTTTATCCTGTGGAAATGAGATTGAAAGTAAAAACTGGAATTCATAATTGCACACTTATTGACGATAGTTATAGTTCTGATTTTCAATCGCTAAAAATCGCTTTGGATTTTCTTGAAAGTCAAAAACAACATGTCAATAAAACGATAATTCTATCCGATATTTTTCAAAGTGGTTTGTCCAATGACGATTTGTATTCCAAAGTTTCAGAGTTAATTGTTTCCAATAAAATCAATCGTGTGATTGGTATTGGAGAAACTATATCTGACTATAAAAACAAGTTTGTAAACTGCATTACTTATAAAAATACCGAAGCTTTTATTGCCAATTTTAATTCGCTTAATTTTAGTAATGAAACCATCTTAATTAAAGGCGCTAGACTATTTGAATTTGAAAAAATCGTGCATTTATTGGAAGAAAAAACACACGAAACAGTACTTGAAATCAATCTAAACGCAATTAGTCACAACTTAAATTATTACAAATCTAAGTTGGAACCTGCTACCAAAATTATGGTGATGGTTAAGGCTTTTGGCTATGGAAATGGAGGCTTTGAAATTGCTAAATTATTAGAACACCACCATGTTGATTATTTGGGAGTGGCTTTCGCCGATGAAGGAATTACGTTGAAAAATGCAGGAATTACGTTGCCAATTATGGTCTTAAATCCAGAAAAAACTAGTTTTTCATCAATTATTCAACACCATTTAGAACCGGAAATTTATAGTTTGAAAGGCTTAAATTCCTTTTTACAAATAGCAAAAAACAATCATTTGGAAAATTATCCAATTCATATAAAATTGGATACCGGAATGCACCGATTGGGGTTTAAAGAAGAAAATATCGAGGCGCTAATTTCAATTTTGAAAGATAATAAATCGGTAAAAGTAAAAAGTATTTTGTCGCACATGGCAACCAGCGATTCTATGGATAATAGCGATTTTGCTCTTTACCAAATTCAATTATTTGAAAAATTATCTTCAAAAATTATATCTGAATTAAAAATAACACCGATTCGTCATTTATTAAATACTTCAGGAATTAGTAATTTCCCAGAAGCGCAAATGGATATGGTTCGCCTTGGAATTGGTTTGTATGGCGTTTCAAACGATCCTCAGGAACAACGGTTTTTAGAAAACGTAGGGACATTAAAATCGATAATTTCTCAGATTAGAGTTATAAATGTGGGAGAAAGTGTGGGCTACGGCAGACGATTTATAGCACAAAAAGAAACTACTATTGCTACAATTCCTATTGGTTATGCCGACGGAATTTCTAGACATTGGGGAAATGGAGTGGGATTTGTAACTATAAACGGTCAAAAAGCTACAATTGTAGGAAGTATTTGTATGGATATGTTAATGGCTGATGTTTCAGAAATAGATTGTCAAGAAGGCGAAGAAGTTGTTTTATTTGGTGAAAACCCAACGGTGAGTTTCATTGCTGAAAAATTAGGAACAATTTCCTATGAAATCCTAACTAGCATTTCCCAAAGGGTGAAACGCGTTTTTTATAGAGAATAATTAAAAACCATTTTTATGAAAATGATATCTGAATTTAAGGCCTTTGCGATGAAAGGCAACGTGATTGAATTGGCAATAGGAGTTGTTATTGGAGCGGCATTTGGAAAAATCATCAGTTCTTTAATTGACGATGTGATTACGCCACTTATTCTAAAACCAGCATTAGAAGCAGCAAAAATTACAGAAATTGATCAATTGGTTGCTTTTGGAGGAGTGAAATACGGCGTTTTTATTTCGTCATTAATCAATTTTATCATCGTTTCATTCGTGTTGTTTTTGGTGGTAAAAGCTGTGAATGTATATAAAAAGAAAAACGGAATTAACGATGATCAAGAAAAGAAAGGTCCAACTCAAGAAGAATTACTAACGGAAATTCGAGATTTGTTAAAAAAATAATACCGCTACATTATATATTCTAATTTAAACCACGCCAAGAGCGTGGTTCTTTTTTGTTATATTCACAACAATTTGTAGTTTTTTGTTAAGCTAGTTATTTTGAAATGAAGATTATGTACTTTTGCAAAGCAAATTAATTAAAATTAAAAAAATATGAGAATTGCAGTTGTTGGCGCTACAGGAATGGTTGGAGAAATAATGCTAAAAGTTTTGGCGGAAAGAAATTTCCCTGTAACTGAATTAATTCCCGTTGCTTCTGAAAAATCTATTGGGAAAGAAGTCGAATTCAAAGGTAAATTTTACAAGGTTGTTGGTATGCAAACTGCTGTTGATATGAAGGCCGATATCGCCTTGTTTTCTGCTGGTGGCGATACCTCTTTAGAGTGGGCTCCAAAATTTGCAGCAGCAGGAACAACCGTAATTGACAATTCTTCGGCATGGAGAATGGATCCTACAAAAAAATTAATTGTGCCTGAAATAAATGCTTCAGGGTTAACAAAAGAGGATAAAATTATTGCAAATCCAAATTGCTCAACAATACAAATGGTGCTTGTTTTAGCTCCATTACACAAAAAATACAATGTAAAACGCGTTATAGTTTCCACTTATCAATCAATCAC
>CALPLL020000229.1 GCA_943324395.2 Rhizobium sp. Q54 | reverse complement strand
GAAACCCACAAACTGGAGCAACTATCAAAATTGCTGCTAAAAAAGTTGTTAAATTTAAAGCTGGAGCTGAATTAGAATCAGCTGTAAACTAATAATTTACCAAAATAAATTAAAGCCACGCATTGCGTGGCTTTTTTTTTTGAATAAATTTGTAATAATAATAATTCAAAGATGTCCTCAACTAAAATCAATAAAGGAAATTTACTCATCGCCGAACCTTCTTCGGAATATGATCAACCATTTAATAGATCAATCGTTTTATTAACCGAATACAATGACGATGGAACGGTAGGATTTATTATTAACAAACCTCTTGATTATTCAATTAACGATTTAATTCCAACAATAATTGCAGAGTTTTCAGTATTTTATGGCGGACCTGTAAGTCCCGATAATGTTTATTTTATTCATAATGTTCCTGAAATTATTAGTGATGGTATTGAAATTTCAAGTGGGATTTATTGGGGAGGTAATTTTGAAAATACAATAACTGAAATCAATAATGGGACAATTAAAAAAGACAATATTCGATTTTTCTTGGGTTATTCAGGTTGGGAAATAGATCAATTAGAAGATGAAATCAGTTCTAAATATTGGATTGTTGTTGAAAATCAATATAAAAAGAATATACTAAACATAGAAGCAAGTGATTTTTGGAAAGAGAAAATCCAAGAATTGGGTGGTGACTATTTACTTTGGGCAAACGCACCTGAAAATCCTTTTTGGAATTAAGTTAATCTAATTTGGGCGTTTAATAAGGAAACTAACTTAGACGACAAGGTGTTTCCAAATTCTTTTTTTCGGTATTTGGTGATAGGTTGAATCCCTTTAATAACATTTGAAATGAATAATTCATCGGCTTTTTGAAGGTCAAATGGTGAAATTTCGCCTTCAACCACTTCTAAATTTTCGATTTTTGAAGCAAGAATTATAATTTGCTTACGCAAAACTCCGTTCAAACATCCTTCCGATAAAGCTGGTGTAATTAATTTTCCATTTAAAACCATAAAAATATTCCCTTGTAAAGCTTCTGCAACATTTTTACTGTCATTTAAAAGTAGGCAATTATCTAATCCATTTTCATCAGCATAAATACTTGCGGTTACATTTAAAATTTTGTTGGTAGTTTTTAGAGTTGAAAGTAATTGCTTAGTAATATAGAAATCTTTATATAAATCAACCTCATACGTTTTGGTATCAATTGAATATAATTTGTTTTCAAGAGGAGTACATGTTATTAAATAAGAAACAGACCTTTGCTGTGGCAAATAATTGCCGCCTTCATTTCTGTAAACTGTAATTCTAACTCGAGCAGAATCACTACAATTATTGGCTATGGCCAAATTTAGAATTTGTTCTTCAAAAAACTCCATCGTAAAATTCATTGGAATTTCCATTCTCACAATCCTCATCGATGCCATTAATCTAAAATAATGATCCTCTAGAAATAAGATTTTTTGATCTACGATTTTTATGGATTCAAAAACACCATCTCCATAAAGAAAGGCGCGATTATTGACCAATAAATTGGTTTCTGCAGCAGTAATTGTACCGTTAAAATTTATCATAAAAAAAGTCACGCTTTAAGCGTGACAAATATAAGTTAAAATAGGTAAAAATCTAAACAGAACCTATAACATGTTTTAAATCCGAGATTTGACTTTCCCAAAGAAGTTTTACTTCGGCAAAATCTTCTTCAAAAGCAAAATCAGTAACCATTAGCGAAACGTCTTTGGTGATTTCATCTTCTAGAATTCGTAGTTCAAAGAAGTAATCGGTGTCTTTATTGTCTTCATCTATCCAACGAAACTTTACTTTTTCATCAGATTTTCTTGCAGATAATCTGGCTTTTTCTTCGGATCCATCCCAAATAAAAGTAAAAAACTCACCTCGCGAATTTACATTATCGGCAAACCATTCCGAAAGTCCTGAAGGAGTTGAAATATATTGATACAATAATTGAGGTGAAGAATTTATTTGAAATTCTAATTCGTATTTTACTTTTGTATTCATGACTTGCTAAAAAATTTTTGTGAAATATATAGATTAAATAACGAATAAAAAAGCAAATTAAAATATATTTTATTTTCTTCAATATATATTTGCAACGTCTGATTTAAGTTTTATATTTGCACCCGCATTGATAGATGCAAATAACCGAAATGGCGAGGTAGCTCAGTCGGTTAGAGCGCAGGATTCATAACCCTGAGGTCGAGAGTTCAAATCTCTCTCTCGCTACAAAAGAAAATTCAATGAAACTGCGGTTTAGTGTACACTAAACCGCTTTTTTTATGTCAAATATTTTATTACTTTTACAAAGAGTACACCAAAACGTACACCAAAACAGACACTCTTTGGATAAAAAAAATTTTTCTGTACCAAAAATTTACACCGGTGGTGTGGATATCACTTTATGGAATGAACTTTCTAAAGAAGAGCAAAAACAAGCACTTTCTAAAGATTGGTATATCTATTATAAATTTATAGATTCCACAACTGGGAAACTAAAACGAATGCCTAATATAAAAGGTGGCTCTAATAGATATAAAACTAAAAAAGAGCGATTGTTGATATTAACTCAATTAAGAGACGCCCTTGAATACCTATTGGAAAAAGATTTGAACCCTTATTCAGATTCCGATACCAGTTTACTTGAATTAGAAAAAGCAACTCCAAGGAAAAGCAAAATGGTTGTTGTTGCTCCTGTTTCAAATGATACGAATGTTGCGGTAATTCCTCAGCCCGTAAAACCAGTAATAATAGAACCCGTTTTGTCTATTAAAGAAGCTTTTGCCTACGCTTTAAAGATTAAGAAAAAATCGTTAAACGATACCTCTTATATGAATTTTGAAGGGAGAATTAATCGATTCAAAAAAGCATTGGATGAAAATGCTCCAATTACCTCACTGAATCGCAAACAAACTAACGAATATCTAAATAGTATTTTAGAGACCACTAGTGCTCGCAATCGAAATAATACCCGAATAGACTTAAGCTCTTTATTTGAAGTATTAGCCAATGACGAAATCATACCCGAGAATTTCATAAAAAGAATAAATACTTTAAAGACTAAACCCCAACGAAACAAAACCTATACTCCAGATATGCAGGAAACCATTTACTCCTATCTTGAGAAAAACGATGCTTTACT
>CALPLL020000228.1 GCA_943324395.2 Rhizobium sp. Q54 | reverse complement strand
TTTAGAATTGAATGTTGGGGCATTTCAATCCACATTGGTTCAACCCACACTTAATAGTACTACAGTAATAAACTCAGGAGGAAGTCTATCTATTTCTGCCAACAATACCGGTGGAAACGCAAGCTATAACTTAAAAGCAAATGGAGTAAGTATCAATACTTTGGCAAGCGCAACAACCTACACTTATACTCATTCAAATATTACAATTAACCAAAATTACGAGTTGGTTATTACATTGGGCGGAGCAACTCAGTCGAAGTTTTTCAATGTAATGGTTAATCCAGGGACTGTAAATCAAGCATTACCTTCAAACACTTTAGTAGATGGAATAAATTATAATTCAGATACGTCTAAAGCAACTTTGGTCTTAGACGCACCTGGAAAAGATTTCGTTTATGTGGCAGGAAGCTTTAATAATTATCAGCCAACGGTAAATTATGCAATGAAAAAAGATCCAACTTCTGGAAAATTTTGGTTAGAATTATCAGGACTTACACCTGGAACAAATTACAATTATCAATATTGGGTGGTAGATATGACACCAATTGCAGGTTCACCAGTATTAGTAAAAACAGCCGACCCTTATTCAACTTTGGTTTTGTCACCATTTGACGATTCGTATATTCCAGCTTCAAATTATCCAAATATTCCAACTTACCCATCTGGTCAAGAAAGAGAAGTTACGGTATTAAAAACCGGTGAAGCACCATACAATTGGCAAGTAACCAATTTCAATAAACCTAAAAAGGAAGATTTAATAGTTTACGAAGTTTTAATAAGAGATTTTGATGAAACTAGAAGTTTTCAAGGATTAATTAATAGGATTAATTATTTCAAAAACCTAAAAATAAATGCTATTCATTTAATGCCTGTTATGGAATTTGAAGGAAACGAAAGTTGGGGCTATAATAGTGTTTTTCATATGGCATTAGATAAATTCTATGGCCCAAAAGAGAAAATGAAAGAGTTTGTTGATTTATGTCACCAAAACGGAATTGCAGTAATTCTTGATGTGGCCTTAAACCATGCTTTTGGGAGAAATCCAATGAACAGAATGTGGATGAACGATCCTGATGGCGATGGTTGGGGAGGTCCAGCTGCCGACAGCCCTTATTTTAACATGGTTGCAACGCATAGTTATAGTGTTGGAAGTGATTTTAATCACCAACAATCACGTACTCAAACGTATGTAAAGCGCGTCGTAAAACAATGGATTGAAGAGTTTAAAATTGATGGATTCCGTTGGGATTTAACCAAAGGATTTACGCAAAACGCTACTGGTAGCGAGGCCAATACCAATGCTTATCAACAAGATAGAGTTGATATATTGAAAAACTACGCTGATTATTCTTGGAGCTTGGACCCAACACATTATGCTATTTTTGAACATTTAGGTGCAGATAACGAAGAAAAAGAATGGGCCAATTATCGATTATCCGAAACACCAAGTAAAGGGGTAATGATGTGGAGCGAAATGACCTATGCCTACACTCAACTTATTGAAGGGTATGCTACTGGAGCAGATATTTATAGAATTGGAAGTGATGCCCACACTGGGTTTTTAGGAAAAAGAGTGTTGGGTTATCCAGAGAGTCACGATAAAGAAAGATTAATGTATAGCGCAATGGCCTATGGAAATTCTGCCGGAACTAGCTCTCCTTTTGGAAATTTAAACAATGCTTTAGGAAGAATGTCTGCAATTGGAGCGACCTCATTATTAGTGCCAGGACCGAAAATGATCTGGCATTTTGCTGCTTTAGGTATGCAAAACTCTATTTACGATTGTAATAATGGAACTGTAAATACAGAGTCTGATCCTACACCCGGCGATTGTAAACTAAATACAAAGCCACAGCCTCAATGGACTGGAAACTGGTTAGGAGTTGCTGAAAGAGCTAAAATTTATAATGATTGGGCTAAAATGAACTCTTTAAAAATTAACGAACCAGTTTTTGAAGGAAGTTATGCTATCAGTCCTGATGGAAATAATGTAAAACAAAGAATATACATTTATGACAATGCTTTGCCGTCAACACAATTGAAAAATGTGGTGGTATTGGCAAACTTTTCTGTAGCCAATTTAACTATTGTACCCTCATTTCCGTATACTGGAACATGGTATAATTTGATGGATAACACAAGTATTAACGTAACCGATGTAAACGCTCCCATTGCTATTAATGCGGGTCAGTACTTTGTTTATGGAAATAAATTAGCAGCTTTAAGTATTAATGATAATGAAATTACTAAAACGATAAGCCTTTCTCCAAATCCAACTTCGAATTATTTTACCATAAGTGCCAACTCTACTAATGTTGAAATTTATTCTTTGACGGGACAATTGGTGAAAAATTTTAAAAGCAATTTTAGTAGTGAATCACAATTTGAAATAGGCGAGTTGAACAATGGGATTTACCTAGTTAAGATTACAGACACTAACGACAGGGAAGCAACTTTAAAATTAGTTAAACAATAATATTTTTGAATTTGTTAGTTTTTATTAAGATCATATGTTTCTACATATGGTCTTTTTGTTTTGCCTAGAATTATTTATTAACACGAAAACGTTGTAGTTGCATTAATGGTGTTTTTTGATTCGTTTTTTTTCTAAATTTATATTTAAAATGTTTTAATATTAAATATTTATGAAGAAAACATATATAAGTATTGGAAGACTAATATTCCTTTTATTATTTATTTTTAATTTTGGAAAAGCACATTCTCAATCTGCAGGATTTAATAGTACTTTTATTATTTTACAATTAAATGGGGGTAGTGTAAATTATTATGATTTAAATGCGACAACTTCTAACCCTGATTTCCAATCTGCTTATCTTGGAAATTATGGCCCCAATAATTCAATTTTATTTAAAGGAGCAGAGCATAATGTATATAAATGTCATGGGTGCGATTTGACTTCAACAAGGTTGAATTATAGAATTTATTTGACAGCTTCCCCTTCGGGTTCCTATTCAAATATTAATATACCCTATTCTTCTGGATCTAACAATGGTTGTTACGGGCAAGATCAGCAATGGAAAAGTGATGGAAATTCGATCAACTTACTTTCTGGGTTAACAATTCAGGGAAATTATACTATTGAAGTTTATAGTGATGCAAGCATCACTTGTAGTGGCGGAACTGCATTTGCATCAAATAATGGAAGTAACTATAAAGCAACA
>CALPLL020000227.1 GCA_943324395.2 Rhizobium sp. Q54 | reverse complement strand
TTTAGACGCATTGGCCGGAATTGAAGATCCTGAATTAAAAAGAAAAGCCATTGGTAGAGTTTTCATAGAAGTATTTGATGATGAATCCAACCAAATAAAAGACGTGAAATGGTTGGCTCAAGGTACAATTTATCCTGATGTAATTGAATCTGTTTCTGTAAAAGGACCTTCTGCAACTATAAAATCGCACCATAATGTGGGTGGTTTACCAGATTACATGAAATTAAAAATTGTTGAACCTTTAAGAATGCTTTTCAAAGATGAAGTTCGACGAGTAGGAGCAACATTAGGAATAGATTCAGCTTTATTAGGCCGTCATCCTTTTCCAGGACCTGGTTTGTCAATTCGTATTTTGGGCGACATTACTCCAGAAAAAGTTCGTATTTTGCAAGAAGTTGATGCGGTGTTTATTGACGGTTTAAAATCTTGGGGATTGTACGATAAAGTATGGCAAGCCGGCGCTATTTTACTTCCCGTAAATAGTGTAGGTGTAATGGGCGATGAGCGTACTTATGAAAAAGTAGTTGCGCTTCGTGCGGTTGAATCTACTGACGGAATGACAGCCGATTGGGTACATTTACCGTATGATTTCTTGATGAAAGTTTCTAACGATATTATCAACAAAGTTCCTGGTGTAAATCGTGTTGTTTACGATATTAGCTCAAAACCACCAGCAACAATTGAATGGGAATAATACAATTATTTAAAATATAACGATGTATAAAAAAGTAATTTTAGTTTTCGTAGCCTTATTTTCATTTGCATTAAATGCACAAAACTATAGAAAACACAAGGTAGTTCAAGGAGAAACGATTACTCAAATTGCTCAAAAATACAATTGTACTCCATCAGAAATTTTTAATCTAAATCCGGATGCTCAAAACGGAATTAGACCTGATGCTGTAATAATTATTCCAAATTCTAAAACTTCGCTTACTTTAACTAATAGTAATTCACATTTAGTTTCCGCTAAAGAAACACTATATAGTATTTCAAAATTATATTCTGTTTCCATTGAAGAACTTCAAAACGCTAATCCTACTCTTGAAACTGAAGGATTGAAAATGGGGCAAAATTTAGTTATTCCAATTAAATCTGTTGTAAAACCGAACGTTGCTGCTGCAAATAAACAGCTGACTGATAAATCGTTAAAGGCATTAACTAAATCTACTTCTATTCAAAAAGAGTTGGTTTTCTTATTGCCATTCAATATCTCAAAAATTGAAAATGACACCATTAATTCTATTCCCTCCAAACTTAAAAAAGACAAATTTCTAAACATGACTTTGGATTTTTATTCCGGGGTTTTAATGGCAATTGATTCTGCTAAAACAGTTGGTTTAAACATCGATATTAAGATTTATGATTCAGAAGAAACCAAAAACACGTCTTCAATTCCGAGTTTAATTCAGCAGAATAAATTCCAAAAGGCGAATGCTATTATTGGTCCGTTTTACCAATATAACATTGATAAATTATCGCAAACTTTAGGAAATAATTCAATTCCAATACTTTCTCCATTATCCAAAGAAATTGGAAAATCATCTTCCAATATTTATCAATCTATGCCTACTAATGAAGATTGTAAAGCCGCAATGATCAATTATATTATTAAAAATAATGGCAATTTAATTGCGATGATTGATTCCAAAAAGGCCTCTCTAAAAGATTATTTGAAATCTAATAATTTTAAAAATAGGATAGTTGGTTTAAATCCAAATGGTTTAGTAGTTAAAGACAGTTTACGCAAATTAATGGTACGAAACAAAGTAAACTATATCATTTTAGACTCACAAAAAACAGGATTCATTTTGGCTGCAACTAATGCCATGATAAGTTTAATGACTGATTATCAGTTGCAAATGGTTATTTTAGAACCCAATCCAACCTTAGATTTTTATGAGATTGATCTAACACGATTGGTAAAATTAAAAATGATGTATCCTTCAATTGTGAGAGAAAATTTATCTCCAGAAGCTGAAATTTTTAGAAATAAGTACAAGAAAATAAATAAGATATTCCCAAACCAATTTGCCATTCGCGGATTTGATTTGGCTTTTGACACCATGATGCGATTGTCACAAGAGGAAGATTTTAAAACCGTTTCAGAAAATTATACCACCGAGCAAATAGAAAACAAATTCAATTACACTAAGAATTCACTAAATACGTATAGTAATAAAGGAATTTATATTCTAAACTACGAACCGGTTTTGACTTTAAAACAAGCCTCAGAATGACTTCAAAAATAACTTATTTAGGAGAATTACGAACCTCATCGATACATTTGCAATCGGGTTCAGAAATTATTTCCGATGCCCCAATTGATAACAACGGAAAAGGAGAAGCTTTTTCACCTACCGACACTGTTGTCAACGCTTTAGGAAGTTGCATGTTCATCGTTATGGGAATAAAAGCACAAGATTTACAAGTCGATTTATCCAATTCTACAGCGGAAATTACCAAAATTATGGCTGCCGATCCAAGAAGAATTTCAGAGATTCACGTTGTTTTTAATTTTAGTATTGATACTGATATTAAAAACAAAACCATTTTAGAACGTATTGCGATGACCTGTCCAGTTTATTATAGTTTGCACCCAGATATCAAAAAGGTAATTACTTTTAATTGGAAATAAGTTTTGGATAAAAACCAACAAAAGTTGATTGATTTGGCTCATACCAAAATGCCTTTCGGCAAATACGAAGGCTATTATTTAATTGATATTCCTGAATATTATATCGTTTGGTACCGAAATAAAGGCCTACCAAATGGCACTTTAGGCGAACAACTGCAATTGGTTTATGAATTAAAATTAAACGGATTGGAAGACCTGATTCGAAATATTAGGAAGAAGTATTCTAAACCCTAATTTAATTTTTGTTATATTTACTACTGATAATGTAAATAACTATTAGCCAAAAAACAAAAATATGATTCATGACCTTTTTAAATTTACAATGTATGCAGGAATTATTAGTGGATTTTCATTCTTAATTTACACTAGCTTATCTCCTTTACGCAAAGACAAATCTATAGTTTATCTTAATTTATTTGTTTTGTTTTTTACACTTAACAATCTCCAAATAACACTTACAGAATATAATTATTTGGATTTAAATTACTTTGAACACAAGCTTTTAATACCTTTTTACGCGTTAATTATTCCAGCTTTTTACACATTTGTA
>CALPLL020000226.1 GCA_943324395.2 Rhizobium sp. Q54 | reverse complement strand
TTTGGTCAATTTTAGGAATATTTAATTCTAAATCTTCATACAAAGCTTCTTCAACATCTAACTCAAAATGACCTGAAAAACCTTCTAAATCCCCTATTGCAGCAGTATAAGCGTTATAAACTAATTGATTACCAATTATTTCTTCTTTAAACTGAAGTGCAAAATTGGTGATTATTTTGTTATTATCATAATTTATTTTGATGTTTTTATAAATAAAATCATAAAAACAGATTTTATTGTGAGGAATATTCATATAATCTTCAATTTTATTGATAACTATATCGTTTTCGTTGATTTTTAATAAACCCTCTACTAAGGATATAAAAACATATTTTCTCGTCAATTCTCTTTCGTAATCTCCTGGGAAATGTCCCGCTTCAATTAAAATAGTTGGCACGTTTAAAAACTGAAAAGTATCACCCACACAATTGATATTAAAAGAATCGTCAAAACGACCCACTTGATTTGGAATAAACTCTTGCAGAATTTTGTTCATTGCAATTATAACTTTAATAGCCTTCGCCCTCACTTCATTAACCTCTCTATTTTCATTATAAGCTGGCGCTAAAAAAGAAACTGTTGCTGGCCTAATTGCATCAGACTCTATTCCATAAATAGTTCTTTGATCGTGTAAATTATAACAATAATCTGGCTTAAAACTTTCAAAAGTACTTCTTAGCAACTTACTTTCAGGCTGAGTTAAATTCTGAGCATCTCTATTTAAATCAATGTTATTGGCATTTTCCCGAGTGTAAAGCAACGCTCCATCTGGATTTAACATTGGCAAACAACAAAAAGAAAATTTGCTTAAAAGTTCCTTGGCGATGTTGGAATTACAATTTAACAAGTTTAAAAAATCAAAAAGCGCTTTAGTAGTTGTGCTCTCATTTCCATGCATTTGAGACCACAATAAGACTTTTATTTTTCCTGTTCCTAATTCATATTTATAAATGGGTTTTCCAAGAACTGATTTACCTATAATTTGAACTTGATTATCAGAGTTAAATTGCAACAATAAAGGTTCGATATCATTCAAAGTGATATAACGACCCTTTAAATTGGTTTCTAAATTCTGACTATATAAATTCTCGTAATTCATATTTTTATTTTATAAAACAAAAGTAAGCAACCCTACCCAATTAAACTACATAACTATTTTCTGGTATTTTACCCACAACTCCTTTAAAATGAAGTAATAAAACTTTTAAATCGGCATCAATATCTCCGGTAATATAAAACGGTTTTCCAAAATTAACTTCTTTCTTACCATAGTTAAAAGCAACTGGAATTATAGGAACATTGGCTTTTTGAGCAATATAATAAAATCCTGTTTTTAATTCGGTAACCTTTTTACGGGTTCCTTCTGGAGAAAGTCCCAAGCGAAATATTTTTCTGTTTTCAAAAACCTGTGCAATAGAATCAACCATGTTCAATCCTCCTTTTCTATCCAAAGGTGCGCCTCCCATATATCGAAAATACCAACCTAAAGGAAACCCAAAAAGTTCTTTTTTGCCCAGCCAATTCAATTCAACGCCTATAATTCCTCTTGTAAATAAACCTACAAAAAAATCAACCCAACTAGTGTGAGGGATCACTATAAAAATACATTTTTCTAACTCCTTATCGATTTCTCCTACAATCTTCCATCCCATTAATCGGAAAAAAATGAATTTGTAAATAAGCTTTTTCATTCTTTACAATTTTTATGTAAAAGTAATATTAATCTCTTATTTTTGAGAAAAAAAGTACATTGCTTAATAAATTACTTAGTTATCTTTTTCCTATTAACATTTTTAAACAGAATTCCTCCGTAAGTAGCTCAATTGAAATTACTTGGAATAATGGCCAACTTGTTATGGACTCCAAGAATACCAATTATTCTTATGGGAGTTTGCAACGAATTTTACGCAAAGGATTGCAATCTATCGGTTTTGAAAATATTAAAACAATGGATTCTATTTTGGTTTTAGGAGTTGCTGGCGGAAGTGTTATAAAAACTATAGTAAACGAAATTGATTTTAAAGGCGAAATAACCGGAGTTGAAATTGATCCAGAAATCATCTCTTTAGCCAATAAATATTTCAAACTTAATGAGGTTCCAAATCTTACTTTATTCATTGAAGACGCAAATAAATACGTTCAAGAATCAATTAAAACCTACGATTTAATTGTAATTGATATTTTTCAGGATAATTCCATGCCCGAATTTTTATTTGAATCTGAATTTGTAGAAAATACAATTTCCCTTTTAAATCCGGGCGGCTACCTACTCTTCAATACCATGATTAATTCTAAAGCCGATCAGGAAAGAAACAAACATTTTGCAAATCATTTTAGTTCAGAAGATTTCACTACCTACTCACTACCAAAAGTGGAAGTATATAATGAATTGATTGTGGTGAAGAGAAATTGATAATTGATAATTGATAATAGTTTAATCGTTTAACTGATTAACCGATTCAACCATTAACCGAATAACCGAATAACCATTTATTTCCTTGCGAACTTTGCGTAAAACCTTGCGCTCTTTGCGGTGAAAAATAGATAATAGACGATTAGATAATAGACAACTAGACTAAAATAATTTGTGCTAATTCGGGTAATTTGTGGCTTTTAATCCTTGCGAACCTTGCGTAAAACCTTGCGCTCTTTGCGGTAAAAAAAAAGATAAAAGATAATAGACGATGAGATAATAGATTTTAAAAAATTCGAGATAATTCTTGTAATTCGTGGCAAAAAACATTTACGAACTTTGCGGTTAAGAAAAACTTAAATCAGCGTTAAAACCCCCCAAAATTTAGCCAAAAAAAAATCCCCGCAAGTGCGGGGATTTTATATAAAAATCAAGAATTATTTTTTCTCGCTTTTTTCCATTTTAGCTTTTAATTCAGCTAACATATCGTTGTTGTCTCCTAATGTAGATGCTTGCGCATTTGTATTATTTGCAACAGCTTCAGTAACCGCTTTCACATTTTTCTCTTCTTCTTCACGGAAGATAGCAGTGTGAGAGGCAACTACTCTTTTAAATTCTTTGTTGAATTCAATTACTTTAAATTCAGCTGAATCTCCTTTTTTCAATTTCTTACCGTCTTCTTTTTCAAGGTGACGTGTAGGAATGAAAGCAACGATATCATCACCAAATTCTACAGTAGCTCCTTTGTCAACAATTTCAGAGATTTCACCTGTGTGG
>CALPLL020000225.1 GCA_943324395.2 Rhizobium sp. Q54 | reverse complement strand
GTAATATCAAGGTTTCCTTTTTGAGTACTTTCAAGTATGTCATAATATTTATTTCGTTCTGCTTGTATCTGTGCTGACATGGAATAAAACCTTTGTGGGCTTTTATCTGCTCTAGCTAATAGCATATCAGTAATAGCTCTTGCAATACGACCATTGCCATCATCAAAAGGGTGAATAGTAACAAACCATAAGTGAGCAAGACCTGCTTTTAAAACAGCATCAAGGTCTGTATATTTTTCAATCCAATCTAAAAAAGCATTCATTTCACTTGGTACTTTAGAGGCTGGTGGTGCTTCAAAATGTATCGTTTCTTTTCCCATAGCACCCGATGTAACTTGCATTACATCATCACGCCAATCAGCAGTTTTTATTTTATACATTCCGCTTCGTCCTGTAGGGAACAATGCGGCATGCCAATCAAATAGTCGTTCATCTGTTAGAGGAGTATCATAACGTTGAGTAGCATCTAACATCATTTCTACAATACCTTCTACATCTCGTTCCGCTGGTAAAGCTCCAGCTATTTCAATCCCTAATCTTCTCGCTATTGAAGAACGAACTTGTTCTGGGTTTAGTAATTCTCCTTCTATCTCACTTGACTTCATTATATCCATCGTCAGTGCCTTCAGCATCGTTTCTTCTTGTATCCGAAAACCGAGAGCTTGCATTTGACCTAATATTTGTCCTTGACGGTGCCTAACCGAACCTAATATTTTTGTTATTAGTTCAGCATCCCATGTGAATTGTGGCCAGTCTTTTTGTTGATGTATATACATAATCACCGCTTATTTGCGGTAAAAATAGTTATTTACTACCGCATTATCAAATATTTGAATTATTATTTGAATTAATCACCGCATATTTACGGTAATAAAACTTTTAAATCACCGCATTTATCAATATTGGGATATATTTTTTTATTGAGTTTTGATTCCGCTTTAATAGCTTTAGTCATAATCAGTCTAATTATTGATTAGGAATTAAACATTATAGTTATCGATAATGAGGTTTTGAATAAATAATTTTTTTAATTTCATTTTCGCTTAGCTCATAACTTTCCCTAAAACTAATTTCCCCTAATTCTAAACCTCTATCCTTCATATATTTGAAATACTCGTTATAACTACCAACTTTCAATGTTATAATAATTATTTGTGTGTTATTTTCGAGTTCGTGTCTTATGTCATTTACATAGAAATAATTAACGGGTATTAAAGCACTTACAAACGGCACACTAAAACTATCCCCAATTCTTGGTAAATGTGTTAAATAATCAACTGTAAACTGACATCGATAATCAAAGTAGCTTATGTAAAAATGATAAATAATATTTTTAAAACTTAAATTTAATTTACGTTCATACGTGAAAATTTCCGAATGCATTTGTAATAAATATTTCCTTAAAATATGATTCTTTAATCCAGTAGCGGCTTCCACATCCTTCATCTTTGGATATGGAATTTGTAATTCTTCATCAAGATAATTTTCAGCGTTAATAAATTCAATAATTGGTAGGTATTCTTTTTTGTCTTTAAAAAACTCTTTTAGTTGATTACCGATAAAAATAAAATCTATGATAATTTGTTTGATAGAAACTTGTGTTTTCATGATAATTCAAATTTAATAATTTTTAAAAACACTCTCTTAGTTTTTGACTAAATCAGACTACTTTTTGCTGACGATTTTAGTAAAACTAATCTAAAGACTCATATAAATATCATCGAGCTCTTCTTGTCTTATCCCCAAGTATCTTTTAGTTATTGCAGGTGAGGAATGATTAAACAATTCACTTAGATATAGAAGAGCTTTATCAGTCTCATTATTATTTGACCATACTTGACGGCCAAAAGTTTTTCTAAGGCTATGCGTTGATACAGATAACGATTTAGAGCCAAACAACTCTTTTAGTTTTCGGTTAACGTATTGCTTGGATAATACCGTATTCTGATTCGATGTAAAAATATAACCCTCAATGTTCGGGTTTCTTTCTTTAAGTAAATTAAATGCGGTCTTTACGTTATCGTTTAACTTGATAATACGTTTTTTATTAGTTTTACTTTCCACCAAAGAAATTGAATCACTGTTTAAGTCTTCCGCTTTTAATTTTAGAATGTCGGTGATTCTTAAACCAGTATTGATGCCAAATACAACTAAGAAGCCTAACTTGTAGTTGCTATCGGTTTTAATCATTTTCATTGCTTTATTAAGCGTTGAATCAAAATTTAAATAGTCACTGGTCGTTACTGAATTTTTCAAGCTCATGGTGTTTCGTTTTTTATTTAAAGTAAATATAATAATAAAAAGTTTCATAAACAAATTATTATTGATAAAAGTGAAACATTTTTAAATTGATTTAAATATATAATATCGTAAGTGTTTTATTATTAGTACTTTAGCTAAATACAAAAGTTTCACTATTGTTATAAGTGAAACTTTTTTTATTTAATATTTACTAGACATTTGCATGTATATAAAAATCTTTGAAAAATCTAAATTTTTTCTATTTCAAAAGCATTGAAAAAATATTTCAAAACTAAAGACCGGGGGGTATACTAAAATATCTCCTGTTGTGTCCACTCTTTCTGGAGGATAGTAACAGCATCTTTTACAAATAAAAATTTTATCTTTTTTACCATATATTAATCCTATATAAGATATACTATAATAAGTAGTAATAATTTTCATTAATAACATCTTTATAAGACATAGTCATAGAATCTTTCAAACAAACAAAACTGCCTAATAACTTGTGTATGTCATTTATTTTCTTTACTTCTGCAAGGGATAATAAATTAAACTATGTTGTATTCTAATAAAATTAATAAAAATAGAATAAGTCTTTCCTTGATGGAAGAGATTTTAGGCTTTAATGAGCCAGAGTACTCTTTATCTTCTGATGTTATAGAAAATAAGCAAGTAGGTTTAACAATTTATTCAAACTCTGATGAAATTTTTGTTGTGTTTGATGAATTACATATCCCTTATAAAGAAACTACAATAGAAGAAGTATTAATCTTTCTTTTTGACAGGCTTTAATATGAGAATATGGAAGATCAATCCTGTTATACAAAAGAAACTTATTGTAGGTTTAAAAACACATTTATATACGATCAACTGCAAATATTAATCTACCATACTAAATCTCTAATGCTATGGTTATATAATGATATTGAGCAGATTCCAAAGAACTGTAGAAGTTTATATAGAATAAAGGATATAAATCCAGTTTAT
>CALPLL020000224.1 GCA_943324395.2 Rhizobium sp. Q54 | reverse complement strand
TTGGCTCAGACAGGGACAGGGAAAACGGCAGCATTTGGGTTTCCAGTCATTCAGAAAATTGATGCCAACAACAGAAATACACAAGCATTAATTTTATCTCCAACCCGCGAATTGTGTTTGCAGATTACCAACGAACTTAAAAACTACTCAAAATACGAAAAAGGTATTAATGTGGTAGCAGTATACGGTGGAGCTAGCATTACAGAACAAGCAAGAGACATAAAAAGAGGAGCACAAATTATTGTGGCTACTCCAGGAAGAATGCAAGACATGATTAATAGAGGTTTGGTCAACATATCTCAAATTAATTATTGCATACTTGACGAAGCAGACGAAATGTTAAACATGGGATTCTATGAAGACATTGTAAACATTTTATCTACCACTCCAGACGAAAAAAGCACTTGGTTGTTTTCTGCAACTATGCCGGCTGAAGTAGCAAGAATTGGAAAACAATTCATGCACAATCCCGAAGAAATTACTGTAGGAACTAAAAATTCTGGTTCTGCAACTGTTTCACACGAATTTTACCTTGTAAATGCGCGTGATCGTTACGAAGCTTTAAAAAGATTAGCCGATGCTAATCCAGACATTTTCTCAGTAGTTTTTTGTAGAACAAAACGGGACACTCAAGCTGTCGCTGAAAAATTAATCGAAGATGGTTATAGCGCAGCCGCATTGCACGGAGATTTATCTCAGGCGCAACGCGATGGTGTAATGAAATCTTTTAGAGGTCGTCAAATTCAAATGCTTGTTGCCACTGATGTTGCAGCGCGTGGAATTGACGTTGATAATATTACACACGTAGTAAATTATCAATTACCCGACGAAATTGAAACGTACAATCACCGATCAGGACGTACAGGAAGAGCCGGAAAATTAGGAACTTCTATTGTTATTGTTACAAAAAGTGAATTGCGTAAGATTTCTTCTATCGAAAGAATTATCAAACAAAAATTTGAAGAAAAAACAATTCCTTCAGGAATCGAAATTTGCGAAATTCAATTGTTACACTTAGCTAACAAAATTAAAGATACTGAGGTTGATCACGAAATTGACAACTACTTACCAGCAATTAACAATGTTCTTGAAGGTTTAACAAAAGAAGAATTAATCAAGAAAATGGTTTCTGTTGAATTCAACCGTTTCATCGCTTATTACAAAAAAAATAGAGACATCTCTAATCAATCTTCAGGTTCTGAAAGACGCGATCGTAATGATGGTGAAGGTGGCCAAAGAGAATTTAATAACAATGGTGCTGTTCGATATTTTGTAAATATTGGTTCTAGAGACAATTTCGATTGGATGTCATTAAAAGATTATTTGAAGGAAACTTTAGATTTAGGTCGTGATGACGTATTTAAAGTGGATGTAAAAGAAGGATTCTCATTCTTTAATACTGACCCTGAACATACTGACAAAGTAATGGATATTTTAAATAATGTTCAATTGGAAGGACGTAGAATTAATGTGGAAATTTCTAAAAATGATGGTGGCGGAAGACGTGACCACAATGGTAGAAGTTCTGGAGGAGGTTTTGGTGGAGGAAGAAGTTCCGCTCCAAGAAGAGAAGGAAACTTTGCTCCAAGAAGAGAAAGTTCAGGCGGATTTAGAGGCGATCGTAACTCAGCTCCAAGAAAAGGTGGCTTTGCAAGAAGAAGTGCTGCTCCAAGAGAAGGTGGTTTTGGCGGAAGAAGCGCTACTCCAAGAACTGGAGGTTTTTCATCTGACAGAGCACCAAGAACTGAAGGTTCATCTGAAAGAGCACCAAGAAGATCGGAAGGTTTTAGTGACGCTCCAAGAGAAAGAAGACCAAGAAAAAGCTAACATAATTTGTTAATTTTCTTATAATTATAAGGATAAACTACAGAATATCTCTCGTGTTTTACTACTTTTAAAGTTTTAAATCCAAAAATGAGATATTTTGTAGTTTTCTTTTTTATTCTTTTTGCTAAAAATTCCCTTTTTTCGCAAGAAACAATCCCTTCACAAAAAGTTTTTGGAACAATAGTTAACTATAGCACCCAACTTCCTTTGGGTAATGTTAATATAATAAATATTAATAAAGTTAAAGGTACCGTTTCCGATTCCAATGGAAAATTTGAATTAGAAGTTAGCGCTACAGACACCTTACATATTTCACTTATTGGATTTAAATCCATAAAAATTAGAGTTACAAACGACTGGTTTAAAATTAAAACTACTAAAATTCAATTGACCGAAAGTGCTATTGCCCTTGAAGAAGTAGTGGTTCGTCCATACGATCTAACAGGCTATTTAGAAGTTGATTCCAAATTAATTCCTACTAAAGAAAATTACAGATACAGTATTTCAGGATTACAACAGGGCTATGAAGCTGGTGAATATTCTCCTGGCGCCTTCAGTAAAGTAATGGGTTCCATTTTCAATCCCGCCGATATGCTTTATAATTTCTTTGGTAAAAAACCAAAAGAATTAAAACGATTAAAAAGCTTGAAGAAAGATGAAACTGTTAGGAATTTATTAGCATCAAAATTTGATAGAGAAACCATTTCGGTACTTTTAGGAATTGATAAAAATGATATTCCTGAAATTTTGGGCCGTTGTAATTATTCTGAATCTTTCATAAAAACGGCGAATGATCTTCAGATTATGGATGCCATCAGCGAATGTTATGAAGAATATAAAATTTTGAAAAAGAATTAATTTTCTGATATTAGTCCATAATTTGTACTTTTGAATTCCTAATTTCATTTAATGGATATTAATAATTACATTCTTACTACCTCCAATTTAAGTGTTGGTTACTCTTCTAAAAAAGTGACAAATACTATCGCTTCTAATATTAATTTAACTTTAAAAAAAGGAGAATTAATAGCTTTAATTGGCGCTAATGGAATTGGAAAATCTACATTATTACGAACATTAATAGGCATTCAACCTCCCCTATCTGGAAATGTAATTTTAAACGGCAAGAATATTTCTGATTACAATTCTATTTCGTTTGCACAAAATCTAAGCATTGTATTAACTGAAAAATTACCACCTAGTAACTTAACAGTATTTGAAATAATTGCTTTAGGCAGACAACCTTATACCAATTGGTTAGGTAAATTATCAGAAAATGATATTTCTAAAATAAATGAAGCGATAGAGTTAACCCAAATCACTTCATTAGCAGATAAAAAACATTATGAAATTAGCGATGGACAATTGCAAACCGTTTTAGTAGCAAGAGCTTTAGCTCAAGATACGCCTTTAATTATTTTAGACGAACCTACCACTCACTTGGATTTATTACACAAAGTTAGCTTGTTTAAATTGCTTAAAAAACTAGCAAAAGAAACCAATAAATGCATCCTTTTTTCAACTCATGATAT
>CALPLL020000223.1 GCA_943324395.2 Rhizobium sp. Q54 | reverse complement strand
GAAGAATTGTATCGGTTTTTTCTACAATTGAAGGTTTATTGATCCAAACCCAATCTGATGGATTGTTTAAATTGATTGCTGGAAATGTTGCCAAAACTAGTATTAATTCTGATTCAGATATTACATCGAGTTCAATTTATAGTTGTAAAATTTTATCCGACGGAAGTTTTGCTTTGGGAACTGTATCCAAAGGTATTTTTATTGTAACTAAAGAAGGTAAGGTAAAATACCATATTACTCAAAATAAAGGGCTAAGCAATAACACCGTTTTATCGCTATTTGAAGATTCTGATAAAAATTTGTGGCTCGGTTTAGATAATGGTATAAATTGTATTAATATTCAATCTCCTGTTCGAAGTTTTGTTGATAATACAGGTATTCTTGGAACTGTTTACACTTCGATTGTTCATCAAGGGAAATTATATATTGGAACTAATCAAGGTTTGTTTTTCAAGACTTTTGGATCAAATGATGATTTTCAATTTATCACAGGCACCAAAGGACAAGTTTGGTCTTTGTATGAAAATCAAGGCACTCTTTTCTGCGGTCATGATTCGGGAACTTTTATTATAAATTCAAGTGTTGCAAACTGTATTTTCTCTCAGTCGGGTACATGGAAATTCTCGAAAATCCCAAATCATAATAATTTATTGCTTCAAGGAAATTATTATGGAATATCTGTTTTGGAAAATATCAATAATAAGTGGGTTTTCAGAAATAAAATTACAGGATTTGATTATTCTGCTCGCTATTTTGAAATTACCAATTCTCTTGATGTATTTGTAAGTCACGAATACAAAGGCGTTTTCCGATTTAAGTTAGATCAAAATCTATTAAAAACCAATAAATTCATTACTTACAAAACACCAACAAAAGGAAAAAATGCAAGTTTAGTTAAATTCAATAATCAAATATATTACGCCTACAAAGACGGAATATTAAAATTGAATTCGAAAACGAATGAATTCGAAAAAGATAAATTATTGAGCTCTGTCTTCGAAAATGATGAATATACATCAGGGAAGATGATTGTAGATAATTCAAATAAAATATGGTTGTTTTCTAAAAATTACATTCATTATTTTACCTTGAGTAAATTAAGTTCTGACTTAAAACAAAACAATATTCCAATTCCAGCAGCTTTAACCAACTCAATGTCGGGTTTTGAAAATATCACTCAAATTTCTAATTATGGCTATTTAATTGGAACTACTGATGGTTATTATACTATGAACATCAATGATTTAAGTTTTAAAAATTACAATGTTTCGATCTCTAATATTAGCGTCAATAAACTTAACGAAACTTCATTTTTTGCAACAATAACTGAAGAAGGAGAATTTAAATATGCTGAAAATAATATTACTTTTAATTACACAGTACCTGAGTATAATAAATATATAAATGCAGAATATCAATATTTACTAGAAAGTGTTCAAGATGAATGGAGTGAATGGAATGCAAAGTCGACTGTAAATTTCAAGAATTTATCTCCTGGTGAATATACATTTAAAGTTAGAGCTAAAATTGCTAATTCATCTCCAGAGAACATGGCAACTTACACATTTGTGATTTTGAAACCTTGGTATGCTACCAATTTTGCCATTATCTTTTATTTGTTAATAATTTTTGTTTTGGCTCATTTTATAAATAAAACCTACAAAAATTATTACCAAACTCAAAGGGAAAAGTTGATTGAAGAAAATAACTTGTTGCTTGAAATTAAAGAATTAGAAAATTCTCAAGAGTTGATGAAAATTAGAAACGAACAGCTTTCTCAAGATGTAGATAATAAAAATAAAGAGTTGGCAGTTTCGACGATGAGTTTAATCAAGAAAAACGAGCTTTTAACATTAATAAAAGAAGATTTAAAAAACACCTCTGAAGAAAGTAATAATAGTATAAAATCCGTAATAAAAAACATTACCAAGAACATTTCAGAAGAGGATTCTTGGGCTGTTTTCAAAGAAGCTTTCGACAATGCAGACAAGGACTTTTTGAAAAAAGTAAAAATGGCTCATCCATCACTTACTCCTAATGATTTAAGACTTTGCGCTTATCTAAGATTGAACCTTTCTTCAAAAGAAGTGGCTCCTTTAATTAACATTTCTGTTCGAAGTGTAGAAATTAAACGCTATCGATTGCGTAAAAAAATGGAATTGCCGCACGAACAAGGTCTTGTAGAGTATATTCTATCTATTTAAAGGTTCTTTAATAAGATCGTTTTAACTATACAACACCACAACATTATGTGAATTTAATAGAATTAGTTAACCTATTTTTAATATATTATCACACATTAACCGCTTTAAAAGCCATATATTATTGATTTATTTTTGCATTAGACCAAACGAGAAATATTATTTTCAATTGTATGATTTTTGTTGTGGTAACTTTTATTTTTTTATTGTCACTAAGCAATATTTTTATAATTCCTAAAAACAAACCAAATTATTATGAAATCAAAATTATTAATTATTGCTTTTGTATTAATTTCTTCAATGGGGTATTCCCAATTTGTAGAAATTAGTGGAAAAGTAATTGATTCCAAAACAAATACTCCTTTAGTAGGTGTAAATGTTGAAATTCAAAACTCCTCACAATTTTTAATTACCGATGTTGATGGTAACTTTAAATTTTCTAAAGTTCCTTCGGGTTCCAAGTTAATTTTTAGTTTTATTGGTTATAAAAATTATGAATTAAAAGCGAATAAATCTCAAAAAATCACAATAGAAATGCAAGCGTCTTCTGAAGCTTTGGATGAAATTGTTGTGGTAGGTTACGGTTCTAAAAAGAAACGTAATGTTACTGGTTCGGTTACGGTGGTTTCCAGTAAAACAATTGATGAATTAAAACCAATAAACGCTACTCAAGCTTTACAAGGTACTGTTGCGGGGGTTGTTGTAACTAGTGATTCTGGTGCTCCAGGTTCTAAATTTAATATTAGAATTAGAGGTATATCTTCCAACTCAAGTAACGCTCCTTATACTTTAATTGATGGATATGAAGGTGATATTAGTTTGTTAAACCCTTCCGATATTGAATCGGTAACGGTTTTAAAAGATGCACAGGCTTCGGTTTATGGTTCCAAAGGGGCAAATGGTGTTATTTTAGTAACCACTAAAATGGGAAAGAAAAATACGAAAGCTAAAGTTTCTTTTAACTCCTACTTTGGTTACCAAGAAACTACCAAAAAAATCAGAGTTTTAGACGCTACCGAATACGCACTTTTATTGAATGAAAGTTATGGTAACGGAGGTCAAGCTTTACCTTATCCAATTGTTACTGGCTTAGGAAAAGGAACCGATTGGCAAGATCAAGTTTTTCAAAAAGCCGGAATTTCAAATAAAGATTTTTCTGTAACCGGTGGTTC
>CALPLL020000222.1 GCA_943324395.2 Rhizobium sp. Q54 | reverse complement strand
TGATATCATTATCAATCCTGATAAAGGGGATATGGAAATTTGGCAAAGAAGAGTTATCGTTGCTGACGATGATTTGGATTTAGACCATCTTGAAATAACTTTAACAGAAGCTAGAAAAATCGAACCTGATTTTGAAATTGGGGAAGAAGTTTCAGAAGAAGTAAAATTAGTTGATTTAGGAAGAAGAGCGATTTTGGCTTTACGTCAGAATTTAATTTCTAAAATCCACGAACACGATAATACCAATTTATACAAACAATTTAAAGACTTAATTGGTGAAATATATACTGCAGAAGTGCACCATGTTCGCCCAAGAGTTGTAATTTTGGTTGATGATGACGGAAATGAAATTGTATTACCAAAAGAAAAACAAATTCCTTCAGACTTTTTCCGTAAAGGAGATAACGTTCGTGGAATTATTGAAAGCGTTGAATTAAAAGGAAACAAACCTCAAATTATTATGTCTAGAACATCAGAATTGTTCTTAGAAAAATTATTTGAACAAGAAATTCCTGAAGTTTTTGATGGTTTAATTATGGTTAAAAAAGTAGTTAGAATCCCAGGTGAAAAAGCGAAAGTAGCTGTAGATTCTTACGACGATAGAATTGATCCAGTAGGAGCTTGTGTGGGTATGAAAGGATCTAGAATTCATGGAATTGTTCGCGAATTAGGAAACGAAAATATCGATGTAATCAACTTTACTGATAATATTCAATTGTTAATCACAAGAGCATTGAGTCCAGCAAAAGTTTCTTCAATTAAAATTAACGAAGACACTAAAAGAGCGGAAGTTTTCTTAAAATTAGAAGAAGTATCTAAAGCAATTGGACGTGGTGGTCATAACATTAGATTAGCAGGTCAATTAACAGGTTATGAATTGGATGTAATTAGAGAGGGAAGCACTGTTGAAAATGATGATGATGTTGAATTAACAGAATTCTCGGATGAAATTGACGAGTGGATTATCGAAGAATTTGCTAAAATTGGATTGGATACCGCAAGAAGTATTTTGGGACAAAACGTAAATGATTTAGTTAGAAGAACAGATCTAGAAGAGGAAACGATTTTAGATGTAATGAGAATATTGAAAGAAGAATTTGAAAGCTAGTTAAATTTTCTTCCAACAACACACAAAATTAGGTAAAAATAAAAAGGTTTTATGTCTGAAGATAGAATAATTAGAATAAACAAGGTTTTAAGGGAATTGAATATTTCTTTAGAAAGAGCTGTGGATTATCTTAAGGATAAGGGAATTGTTATTGATGCAAATCCAAACGCAAAAATTTCTGAGAAGGAATTCAGTATTCTTCAAAACCAATTTGCAGGCGATAAAGGAAACAAAGAAGCTTCTAAAGAAGTAAGCGAAGAAAAAAGAAAAGAGAAAGAAGCTTTGCGTGTTGAGCGTGAAAAAGAAATCGAAGACAAACGTAAGTTTGACGAAGAGCGCCAAAAGCAACAGCAAGAGGTTATTAAAGCTCGTGGAACGGTTTCTGGACCAAAACAAGTAGGAACAGTGGATTTAAATCCAAAAAAAGCAGAACCTGCCGCAACCAAAACACAACCAATTGCTGAAAATAAAACTACTTCTAAAGCTAAACCTGAAGTTACTGAAAAAAAAGCAGTAAAAGCAATTCCAGCTGTAAAAGCTAATGTGCCAACTGAAGAAGTTGAAGCACCAGTTGAAGATTTTACTACTCAATATCAAAAATTATCTGGCGCTACTTTAACGGGACAAGTAATTGACTTATCTCAGTTTAATAAACCTAAAAAGAAAAAAGAAGAACCAAAAATCACTCCAAACAAGCCGGGAACTCCTGGTGCACCTGGAGCTGCAGGTTCTGCTAATTCGAATAAAAATAAAAGAAAAAGGATTGCGCCAAAACCAGGGACTCCAAGACCTCCAGGTGTTCCGGGAGAAGCTAATCCAAATAAAATTACTCCAAATGCAGGAGGCGGTTTCAATGCCAACAGAAGTGCTAGACCAGGTTTCGTAAAAGGAGCAAGGCCAGCAATTGTTGCAAAAGTTGAACCTACAGAGGAGGAAGTTAAAAATCAAATCCGTGAAACTCTAGAAAAACTTCAAGGTAAAGGAAGTAAATCGAAAGCTGCAAAATACAGAAGAGATAAGAGAGATACACACCGTCAAAAATCTGACGAAGAGCAAAGAGCTTTAGACGAAGGTAGTAAAACTATAAAAGTTACCGAATTCGTAACCGTTGGTGAAATTGCAATTATGATGGATGTGCCAATTACTAAAGTAATAGGAACTTGTATGTCACTTGGAATCATGGTAACCATGAACCAACGTTTAGATGCAGAAACATTAACAATTGTAGCCGATGAATTTGGTTACGAAGTTGAATTCATAACTGTTGATATTGAAGAAAATATTCAAGTTGTTGAAGACAAAGAAGAAGATTTAGCATTTAGAGCTCCAATTGTAACCGTAATGGGTCACGTTGATCACGGTAAAACATCGTTACTGGATTATATCCGTAAAGAAAATGTAATCGCAGGAGAGTCAGGAGGAATTACTCAGCACATTGGTGCCTACGGAGTTACGTTGGATGACGGACAAAAAATAGCATTTTTAGATACACCAGGTCACGAAGCTTTTACAGCGATGCGTGCCCGTGGTGCTCAAGTTACCGATATTGCAATTATTGTGATTGCTGCCGATGACGATATCATGCCACAAACAAAAGAAGCGATTTCTCATGCACAAGCAGCGGGTGTTCCTATTATTTTCGCTATCAACAAAATTGATAAGCCTAATGCCAATGTAGATAAGATCAAAGAAAAATTAGCAGGTATGAACTTACTTGTTGAAGATTGGGGAGGAAAAATCCAATCACACGATATATCTGCAAAAGTGGGTACCGGAGTGAAAGAATTACTTGAAAAAGTATTACTTGAAGCGGAGATTTTAGATTTAAAATCAAATCCAAATAAAGCAGCTCAAGGAACTGTGGTTGAAGCATTCTTAGATAAAGGTAAAGGATACGTCTCTACAATATTAGTCCAACATGGTACTTTAAAAGTAGGAGATTATATGCTGGCTGGAAAACACCATGGTAAAATTAAAGCCATGCATGACGAACGTGGAAACAACGTTAAAGAAGCGGGACCTTCAACACCAGTATCTGTTTTAGGTTTGGATGGAGCAGCGACTGCGGGTGATAAATTCAACGTATTTGAAGATGAAAAAGAAGCAAAACAAATCGCTTCTAAACGTTCTCAATTAATGCGTGAACAATCAGTACGAACTCAACGTCATATTACTTTAGATGAAATTGGACGAAGAATTGCGTTAGGTCAGTTTAAAGAATTAAACATCATCTTGAAAGGGGATGTGGATGGATCTGTGGAAGCATTATCT
>CALPLL020000221.1 GCA_943324395.2 Rhizobium sp. Q54 | reverse complement strand
CAATATTTATATGCTGAAGGGGATCAATTTCATTTTATGAATGTTGAATCTTATGAGCAAATTACATTGGATAAAAAAACGCTTGATGCCCCAGATTTGTTGAAAGAAGGAACAATTGTTATGGTTCAAATCAATACAGAAACAGATTTGCCATTATCGGTAGATATGCCATCGTCAATAGTTCTAGAAGTTACCTATGCAGAACCAGGGATTAAAGGAAACACCGCTACTAATGCAACTAAACCAGCAAAAGTTGAAACAGGTGCTTCTGTAAATGTCCCATTATTTATTAATGAAGGTGACAAAATTAAAATTGATACAGCTACAGGTTCCTATATGGAACGTGTTAAAGAATAAATATTCAATTTTAGAAAAACGGCTAAATGAAATTTCCAAAAACGTATCCACTTCATGAAATCGCATCAATAATTGGATGTCAATATGTGGGTGATCCCAACTTTTCTGTTCAAGGAATGAATGAAATACATGTTGTACAAAAGGGAGATATCGTCTTTGTAGATCATCCTAAATATTACGATAAGGCATTACAATCTGCGGCTACGATTGTTTTAATTAATAAAAATGTTGATTGTCCAAGTGGAAAAGCGTTATTAATTTCAGAGGATCCGTTTAGAGATTTCAATAAATTAACCACTTATTTTAAACCATTTAAACCTTCAAAAAGTTTAATTTCTACTTCAGCTAAAATAGGTGAGGGTACTGTAATTCAGCCAAATACGTTTGTTGGAAATAATGTAATTATTGGTAAAAATTGTTTGATTCATTCCAATGTTTCAATATATGATAATACAGTTATTGGAGATAATGTTATTATTCATGCCGGTACTATATTAGGAGCAGATGCTTTTTACTATAAAAAAAGAGAAACAGGTTTCGATCAGTTGATTTCTGGTGGACGAGTTGTGATAGAAAATAATGTAGGGATTGGAGCACTTTGTACTATAGATAAAGGAGTTACAGGTGATACTACAATTGGTGAAGGAACAAAAATAGACAATCAAGTGCATGTTGGCCACGATACTATTATTGGAAAAAAATGTTTAATTGCTTCACAAACTGGTATTGCAGGTTGTGTAATTATTGAAGACGAAGTAACCCTTTGGGGACAGGTTGGAACCACAAGCGGTATTACTATAGGAACTAAAGCTGTTGTTTTAGGACAAACAGGTGTTACCAAATCCATTGAAGGAGGAAAGAGTTATTTTGGCACTCCTGTTGAAGAATCACGAGAAAAATTAAAGCAACTTGCCAATATTAAAAAAATTCCTGATTTAATTCAAAAATTAAAATAATTATGAATTTAAAAAAGATAATCCTTGATTTTTACAAATCAGATGCATTAATAAATCCAACTGTCTTGGCTGATTATTTACATGATGATATAATTTTAGAATGGAATAGTAGCACTGGGTTTATAAAAATGTATAGGGATGATTTATTATCATTAGCAGCCGAATTAAGTAGATCATATATTCGTTCTAAAGTTGAAATTTCACATATTATAAAAGAAGGAAATTTGGTTTCAGTTCGATATGCACATTCAGTAAAAACAATTGAAAACCCTCGAGAATACATTTTGTTAGCTAATTTTATGGTAATTTGGGAATTGAAAGCCGAAAAATTATATCGTGGTTATCAAATCAGTCAAGTAGTTTAAAAATATTTAAAAATTAGTTGTAAATACTTTTCTTTAAAGTGTCAATAGCTTACTTTTGCATCGTTCTAAAAAATAAAAATAAAATAATAATATCATGAGTGTTTTAGTAAATAAAGATTCTAAAATAATTGTTCAAGGATTTACAGGTAGCGAGGGGACTTTCCATGCTTCGCAAATGATTGAATATGGGACAAATGTTGTTGGTGGTGTAACTCCAGGAAAAGGTGGAACTTCTCACTTGGATCGTCCTGTTTTTAATACGGTTAAAGATGCTGTAGAACAAGTTGGAGCTGATACAACAATCATTTTTGTTCCGCCAGCTTTTGCTGCTGATGCAATTATGGAAGCTGCAGATGCTGGAATTAAAGTAATTATTACAATTACTGAAGGAATTCCTGTTGCTGATATGATTAAAGCTAATCAATATATAAAAGGTAAAGATTGTAGATTAATAGGTCCAAATTGCCCAGGGGTAATCACTCCAGGTGAAGCAAAAGTTGGTATTATGCCAGGATTTGTTTTCAAAAAAGGAACAGTTGGAATTGTTTCAAAATCGGGTACATTAACTTATGAAGCGGCTGATCAAGTGGTAAAACAAGGTTTAGGAATCACTACAGCTATTGGAATTGGTGGAGATCCAATTATTGGTACTACAACAAAACAAGCTGTTGAATTATTGATGAATGATCCAGAAACAAAATGTATCGTAATGATTGGTGAAATAGGTGGTCAATTAGAAGCAGATGCTGCAAAATGGATTAAATCTGATGGAAATCGTAAACCAGTTGTAGGTTTTATTGCTGGTGAAACTGCTCCAAAAGGAAGAACAATGGGTCACGCTGGTGCAATTGTTGGTGGAGCTGATGATACGGCTGAAGCTAAAAAAAGAATCATGAGAGAATGTGGAATTTTTGTTGTTGATTCTCCAGCTGAAATTGGTAAAAAAGTTAAAGAAGTTTTAGGATAACCTAATAAATAATAAATATAAAATACCTCACGGTTTTTCGTGGGGTATTTTTTTATAATAATGATTATATTAAAATAGTATGTATAAAGAATTAAAGAGTATTAAAATAAAAAATCAGTTTGTATTTCACATAGATGATAGCTTAGAAGAAGTTTGCAATGCGCCAGATGCAGCAAGCGGAATTTTCCTAGTTTATTCTATTTCAAATGAAGAAAAAGAACTTATTATGGTTGGTTCAACCGGAACTGTTCAAAACGATGGTACATTAAAAAGTAAAAATGGTGGTTTGTATGACAAAATTGTCAATGGTCATCAATTTGCAAAAACAGGACGTAAATATTCTTGGCCATCGCAAATGAAAAAAGAATCGATAGATAAATTAGAAGTTTATTGGTATGAAACTTTTAATGATAAGAATAAAATCATTCCTACATTTTTAGAAGGTCAAATACTTCAAAATTTCTTAACAGAGAATAATAAATTACCAAATTGGAATGTAGCATTCTAAAATAAAAAAGCTCCAATTGGAGCTTTTTTTATATAATTATATTACTATTATTTATCAATGATTACTTTAAAAGTCTTCGATTCTTTATCATTTGAAATTTTCAAAAAATACAATCCATTATAAACGGTATCGGTTTCAATAATACTCAATGTGCTACCTTGAAGAATTTCACTATTTTTAACCACTTTACCCAATTCATCTATCAATTCAACTTTTAAATTATTTTCCAACATTTG
>CALPLL020000220.1 GCA_943324395.2 Rhizobium sp. Q54 | reverse complement strand
TTGTAATGAGTAACTCGTTCACAAACCAAACTTTGGCTCAAATTGAATTATGGAAAAACAGTGCGTCTTATAACAATGAAGTGTACATGTTGCCTAAACATTTAGATGAAAAAGTAGCAATGTTGCACTTAGCTAAACTAGGGGTTGAATTGGAAACGTTACGTCAAGACCAAGCAGATTATATTGGTGTGGGAGTTCAAGGACCATTCAAACCAGAATATTACAGATACTAGATTGATTTTAGATTTCTGAATTTTGATTTAAGATTAAAACCCTTGCAGTTCCGAAGTTTCGGAATGTGAGGGTTTTTTTATGTATCTTGTAAATTATTTATAGATTAGCTATTAATATATGGGCTAAACTAAACCTTAAGATCCTATTTTATCTGAAAAGAGAATGGTGTTTGCTAATTGTTATAAAATGAAAAATATGAATTTAAAAAAAACCATCTTTCTAACTGTAATTTTTTCGTTTACCCTAAGTTTTAGTCAAAATGAAAATAAAAAAATAGCAGCATCACAACTCAAATTCATTAAAGAAAAATACAATTGGAACTCAGAAAGAGTGCTAATAATAAATTTTACACAATCCAGTGAAAATTGTTTCTACGAAAATAACCGTAATCTAGAAAATTCAATTAATTGGTGGAATAAATTTTATTCAAAAATAGATTTAGCTAACGTTAGAAATATCTATGTTTACTCCGATAAAATTTCAGCTAATACAATAATTGATGCTCAAATCAAATTTGAAGATTATGAAGATTTCATATGGACCAATTTCTTTAAATATAACAAAGAGTGCTATGGATTACTCGTTGTAAATTCTTTAGGAGAATATAAAATTCAAAGAGGAGAATATTCTGAAAGAGAAGTAGAAAAATACCTAAAAACACTTCTTAGATAAAAATTAATGAACATAATTACCCCAAAACTTCCAATTGCATTTTCTTGGTAAGGCTCTTAAACACCAAATCGTAGGAATGATCAATCAGTTCTTTTATTAAAGAATCGGGTACTTCGCGATTTATTTCAATGGTGTTCCAGTGAATTTTACTCATGTGCCAGCCCGGTTTTACATCGTCATATTCCGCTCTTAACTCTTGTGCATAATCTGGATTGCATTTCAAGTTTACAGATGGATTTCCCTTTTCCCATTCGTTCAACGACGATAAAGCAAACATTTTTCCGCCCACTTTAAAAACCAAAGTTTCTTCGTCAAAAGGAAAATGCTCAGTAACGCCTTTTTTGGAAAGGCAATAGTCGTAATAGGTTTCTAAATTCATTTTTTTATTTCAAATAAAATCGGTTTGCTTGGGCTGGCATCATTTTCAAAGGACGCGATTTGCAAATTCAATAAATAACTGCCGTCTTTCACTTTATTATTTACAAAAATCATTTCTGTAATAGTGGAATTTATTCTAGCATCGTCGTTTAAATGAATTACATTTTTAACATTCCAAAAGGCTTTGTGTGCCAATAATTTCCCTTCGTCATGTTCTTTATCCACGCTTGGTAAATCGATAAGCAAATGTTGGATGCCGCTTTCGCGAATAAAAATCGCGGCTTCTTCTGACAAATACGGTGGATTGGTATGGGAATATTTCTTTGATACTTTATCGGAATTATTAGGTAGCGTTCTTATGACAATCGCCTCAGGAGAATTTCCGTTAAGAGCATTTTTTATTTGTGATTTAGTAATTACCAAATCATCATTTTGAATTTCTGGCTCGACGGAAATCAATTCAGCCATAAAGAAAAACTGTGTTAGCGATTGATTTATCGAGTAAAAATCGTTGGTGATATGTCCCAAACATTCGGTATGTGTTCCGTGTCCGTGCGGATTAAAAAAGATATTATTAAAATTCGTTGCCGATTTCCCTTCGGAAACTTTTCCAATCCAATCGCCAAAAACTACTGGTTCAATTACTGGTTTTTCAATGTACCACGCAATCGGATTTTCATCGGTGTTGGACAAAGAAATGGATATATCAATGGGTATTGATAAGTCAACTTCGAAATTATTTATTTTTGCTAGCATAGTTTTCTACTATATAATTTTTTTAACCGCAAAGATCGCAAGGGTTTACGCAAAGGTCGCAAATAAATAAAAATAGTCAATTAAAGAACACAAAGTCTGCAAGGATTTATAGATTATTAACCACTCTTCTTATTCCATTTTTGATTAAAGCTACATTAAAATTCATTAACATCCCAAGTTTGCAATTGGTTAATTTTAAATACGTTAAAAGTTGAGCGAAATGAATTTCATTTAAAGCTTCAACCGATTTTATTTCTAATATTAATTTATTTTCGATTATAATATCGATTCTATATCCAATATCAAGTTTTACTTCTTCATAAACTAACGGCAATGCTTTTTGTTTTTGGATATCTAACCCAGTTTTCTTGAGTTCATAAAATAAGCATTCTTCATAAGCACTTTCTAAAAGACCCGGCCCTAAATTTTGATGCACTTTTAGCGCGCAATTAAATACTATTTTTGATAATTGATTTTCTGTTATCATTTTAATTTTCGGTTTTATGGCTTACATTATTATTACTTGCTTTTTGTTTAAAATACCTTGCGCACTTTGCGTAAAACTTTGCGAACCTTGCGGTTAATAGTCTTCGTCATTCCAAATTTAAGTAAAACAAATCACTTGCAATTCCGTCGGTCAAAAACTTGCCTTTTTTGGTGGGTTTTAAAACGTTATCTTCAATAAAAACCAAATCGTCATTTAAGAATTTCTGAACTTGTTTCATCAAATAATCGTTATAGATAACTCCAAATTCTGTTTCAATTTTATCCAATGAAACGCCCCAAATGGTTCGTAATCCCGTCATAATATATTCATTATACCGATCGGTAATTGTGAGGGTTTCCTCTTCATTTGGAAGTTGGTTTTCTTGAATTGCTTTAATATAAAGTGAATTATTAGACACATTCCAGCTTCTGGAAATTCCATTATAACTGTGTGCTGAAGGACCAATTCCAATGTATTTTTTTCCTAGCCAATAGGAAGAATTATTTTTAGAAAAGTAATTTGCTTTTCCGAAATTGGATAATTCATAATGTATAAAATCATTTGCTTCAAGCAATTCTACTAAAATTGAAAAGTGTTCTTGCGCAACCTCATCATTAGGTGTTTCAATTGAGCCTGTCTGAATTAATTTGTGAAGGGCGGTTTTAGGTTCTACCGTTAAAGCATAACTTGAAATATGATTAATACCAAAAGACAACGCGATTTCAATATTTTTTTTCCAGATTTCATTAGTCATTCCGGGGATTCCATAAATCAAATCGAGTGAAATATTTTCGAAATATTGGATTGCGATTTCCAAACATTTTTTTGCTTCCTCAGCATTGTGAGCCCGATTCATCAGCTTTAAATCGTCCTCA
>CALPLL020000219.1 GCA_943324395.2 Rhizobium sp. Q54 | reverse complement strand
ATTAAAAATTTGAAAAAAAACTATCAAAAAGACGATATTAAATTGATAGAAACCTTTTTGGTAACCAATTCTTGGTGGGACAGCGTGGATACCATTTCGAAATATCTATTGGGACAATATTTAATTGAATTCCCAAACGAAACTGAAAAAGTAATCGAACGCTTTTCAAATTCCGAGAATATGTGGCTGAATCGAAGCGCTATTATTTTCCAATTGGGCTATAAAAAGAAAACCAATTACGAATTGCTATTTTCAGAATGTTTAAAACACTCCCAATCAAAAGAGTTTTTTATCCAAAAGGCAATTGGTTGGGCTTTAAGAGAATACGGAAGCGTAAATCCGGGTTTGGTACTAAATTTTGTAAATAACACCGATTTGAAACCGTTGAGCAGAAAAGAAGCAATAAGAAAATTGATATAACAATATAATAAAAGTAATTTCGCACCTTTCAAAATATAATGCTTAAAAGAATCCTATATAAGTTGGAGTCCAAAGTGAGTTGGGCGCAATCAAAACTAACCGAGAAACAGTTTATTTTTTTGTCGAGCGTATTAGTTGGAATTTCATCAGCTATGGCGGTAATTGTTTTGAAAAGTTTTGCGCATTGGGTATATTCATTTGCTACAGAAGTCAACGGAATACTAAAATTAAGCTTTATAAATAGTGTTTTACCAATTGTGGGAATTTTATTGACGCTATTTGTTGTAAAACGACTTTTAGGCGGAACTATTGAAAAAGGAACCTCACAGATTTTATATGCTGTAGCCAAAAAATCCAGTATTATTCCAAAGAAACAAATGTATGCTCAAATTGTAACCAGCTCATTGACAGTTGGTTTAGGAGGTTCTGCAGGTTTGGAAAGTCCCATTGTAATTACTGGTGCGGCATTTGGATCTAATTACTCCCAACTCTTTAAATTAAGTTATAAAGATCGAACTTTATTAATAGGTTGTGGTGTTGCGGCAGGAATTGCAGCAGCATTTAACGCTCCCATAGCAGGAGTTTTATTTGCTATAGAAGTGCTTTTAGTCGATGTGAGTATTTCAGCATTTACCCCAATTATGATTGCTGCAGCAACAGGCGCTTTAGTTTCAGAAATGGTTTTAGACGAAAGTGTTTTGTTGAATTTCGATCTAAAACAATCGTTCAATTATCACTTTACTCCGTATTACATTTTGTTGGGTTTATTTGCAGGATTTATTGCAGTTTATTACTCTAGAAATTTTCAAAGGGTGGAACACTTTTTCGGAAGATTGAAATTGAGTCCGTATAAAAAAGGGATTTTTGGAGCGTCTTTATTAGCGATAATCATTTTTGTATTTCCAACATTATTTGGTGAAGGTTATGAAAGTATTCGTACTTTATCAGAAAATGATCCTGGACAATTATTGGAAAATACACTCTTTAGCGATTTCAGAAACAATAGCTGGGCGTTATTAATTTTCGTTGGAGCTACGATGTTGTTGAAGGTTTTTGCAACGGGAATTACAATTGGTAGTGGTGGAAACGGAGGGAATTTTGCTCCTTCCCTATTTTTGGGATCTTACACCGGGTTTTTCTTCTCGAAATTGATCAATTTAACGGGATTTACCAAGTTACCAATAAGTAATTTTACAATGGTGGGAATGGCAGGAATATTAAGCGGTTTGTTTCATGCACCGTTAACTGCAATCTTCTTAATCGCAGAAATTACAGGAGGTTACGACTTAATGATTCCGCTGATGATTGTATCGTCAATTAGTTTTGCAATTTCAAAAAGATTCGAAAAACATTCTTTGGACGTTAAAAATTTAGCTAAAAAAGGGAATGCGTTTACAAGTAATAAAGACACCAATATTTTAGCAACTTTGGATATAAATACTATTATTCAAACCGATTATTTAACCGTAAAATTAGAAAATAATTTATTGGCATTGGTAGAGCTGATATCCCACTCAGATCAAGTAGTCTTCGGAGTAGTAAATGACGAAAAAGAGTTGATTGGAGTAATTTATTTTAATGAAATTAGAGAGATAATTTTTAGTGATTTTAATGTTAAATATACTCCAATAACCGAAATTATGCATCCACCAAAAGAAATCATATACCCAACAGATACTATGGAAACGGTTATGGATAAATTTGAAAAAACTAACGTAGTTTTTCTTCCAGTAATAAAAAATGGAAAATACCACGGATTTATCTCTAAATCGAATGCGCTTGAAGCTTATCGAAGTATGCTAAAAACGATGACAATTGATTAAGTTAATAGACAAGTATTAACAAAATCTTGATAAGCGTTGTATCGAAAGTTAAAATCAAAATGGTAACTTTGTGTTTTGATGAAAAATATGCTAGAAAAAGATAATACTATTGAAGTTTTAGGAGCGCGAGTTCACAATCTAAAAAACATTGACGTTTCCATTCCACGAGAAAAATTGGTTGTTATTACTGGGCTTTCGGGTTCTGGTAAATCTTCATTAGCATTTGATACCATTTATGCTGAAGGGCAACGAAGATATGTGGAAACTTTTTCGGCGTATGCGCGTCAATTTCTTGGTGGTTTAGAACGACCTGATGTTGATAAAATTGACGGACTTTCCCCTGTAATAGCAATAGAACAAAAAACAACAAGCAAAAGTCCCCGTTCAACTGTGGGAACCATCACTGAAATTTACGATTTTCTCAGATTACTTTTTGCTCGTGGTGGCGATGCCTACAGTTACAATACTGGAGAAAAAATGGTTTCCTACAATGATGAGCAAATTAAAGATTTGATCATTAAAGACTTTAATGGAAAACGTATCAATATTCTAGCGCCAATAATCAAGGCTCGAAAAGGGCATTATGGTGAATTATTCCAACAAATTGCAAAACAAGGATTTCTGAAAGTTCGTGTAAACGGAGAAATAAAAGACATCACCGTTGGAATGAAATTGGACCGCTATAAAACTCACGATATTGAAATTGTTATTGATCGAGTGCTAATAGATTCAACAGAAGACAATGAAAAGAGAGTTTTAGAAAGCATAAAAACGGCGATGCATCATGGTGAAAATGTGATCATGGTTTTGGATCAAGATTCGGATATTATTCGTTATTTTAGTCGGAATTTAATGTGCCCTACCACTGGGATTTCGTATCAAAATCCCGAGCCAAATTTATTTTCGTTCAATTCCCCAAAAGGAGCTTGTGATCACTGTAATGGTTTAGGAACTGTCAATGAAATTAACGTTAAAAAGATAATTCCAAATCCTAAATTATCAATAAAAAGTGGTGGTTTTGCGCCCTTAGGCGAATACAAATCAACTTGGATTTTCAAGCAATTGGAGATAATCGGGGAAAAATACAATTTCAAAATTACCGATCCAATTGAGAAAATTTCAGAAGAAGCCATGGAAATCATTCTGAATGGTGGAAAAGATAAATTCTCGATAGAGTCAAAAACAT
>CALPLL020000218.1 GCA_943324395.2 Rhizobium sp. Q54 | reverse complement strand
GGGCTCACCTCTTCCCATCCCGAACAGAGAAGTTAAGCCCGCCTGCGCAGATGGTACTGCAATTTGTGGGAGAGTATGTCGTCGCCTTTCTTTAGTAAGCCTTGTCTGAAAAGACAAGGCTTATTTTTTATACCTGAAGCCCACTGGGCTTCCTCCTCTTAATCTCAAATGTCGCCTTTCTTTGAAAACCCTGTTTCTAACGAAACGGGGTTTTTTTTTGTCCTCACCCCAGCCCTCTGTGAAGGAGAGGGTGAAAGATGGAAATAAAATGGCGGTAAAAATGGCAATGTCAATAGCAATATCAATTGCAATGGCAAAATCAATGGCAATATCAATTTCAATAAAAAAAAGCAATACCAATAAATAACGTTTTGGGTTTGCGTGAGCGATGGAAGTGGAAATCCCACGTCATTGCGAGGAGGTACGACGTGGCAAACAGTGGATTGTAGCGAACAGCGCGACCGAGTTTAGAACAAAATTGCTTCGTACACTCGCAACGACTAAACGAGGGCACGCCCAAAGGAAGAAATAATTTAGTAGTTAAACAAATTTAAGTAGTTTGTTAGCTTAAACTAATTTATTTTAGCATATTTGTAAATAATATATCCTTTATTTAATGAATAAATATCTTTGTTTTTTTCTTTTAGTTTCAGGTTCAATTATTGCACAATCAAACTATAATAAATTCTCGTTAGAATTTGCATCTGGTTATACTAGCCCAGTTCGGCCTTATTTATCGGGTTATAATTCAAATTTTTCTAGTTTTAATCATGTAAATATTGGTGGTAGGTATATGTTTTCTGAAAAATTTGGAGTGAGATTAGAATATGTTAACGATCGTTTTATTAGTAGTAACGATGCCACGGCAGGTACCTATTTTAACAGATTTGGCGCTCAATTGGTTTATAATGTCGGTAAGGATTTGGATTTATGGTATATCACAAATGAAAGTTTTGGTTTGTTAACTCATGCTGGAGTTGGATATACAAGGTCTACTATCAAAAAATCGCAAGTTGTTGATCAAATCGGTTCGGTGGTAATTGGAATAACACCTCAATATAAAATTAATGATCGTTCTGCATTATTTTTGGATTTTTCTTCGGTATTTAATTTTAAACAACATTATAGATATGACGGTTCTTTGATTTCTTCAGATTACGTACCTGTGGTTGGCAATCATTACAATATCTCTTTAGGTATTATTTTATATGTAGGTGAAAATAGATTGCATAATGATTGGTATTAATTTCTATAATTCCACAAATTAAAACTACCAAGTATTACTTTACTTGTATTAGTACTTTGTCAATCTTATTAGTTAACAGCCCAAAAATTATTTGTAAGCTTTAATAGTTTCTGTTGATTTCAATAAAGAATTTCTAACGTCAGGTGGGGTTTCATAGAATTTCGAATAAATTAATAATCAAACAAAAACACCTGTTTTGTGTTAAAAAAACAGTTGGCTAATTCACAATTGCTACGATAAGTCCCTCAACTTACATACAGTTGCTGCTTTATTGGGTAAAGCTGAATTAACCAAATGTTCTTAAACATTAATTTGAATGAAATTAACTTAACTAACTTTCTTTAATTGAAAGGATTAATTAAAAATTTGAAGCCACTATAATTCCTCGAATTATTCTCACTTTTTCAATAATATCGTATTTCAAAGATTTTGAAAAATAATAATTATAGTAAACCTCATTTTTAAATTTAATTCTCACATAATAGGCTCTATTATTGATTAAATATATTGTCCAAAAAAATAATAGTAACATTGCTAAATTGAATATATTATAAAACTCATATTCCCATGCAATAAAACCTGAAATTGTAAATACTAAACTCAAATAATCCAAAAAATAGAAATTCTCAATTTTTTTTGCCTTGATATAAATCTTATTAATTTCTTCTATTTTGTGTGTTTCTTCATTATTCAATATTTTTTTTAAAACAATGACCTCAGAACTAAGAATATTTATAGATTTAATATTTTGTTTAGTAAGAATCATATTTGTTTTAGGGTTTTTAATTACTAGTTCAAAAATAGTACTCAACTTTTTATTAGACAGCTTAAAAAACGACTAGAGGTATTAATTAGCGATATTATTTTTTATTTACGAAACTCAAAACATCTGATATTGTTGCCATTTTTGAATAGATATTTCCTTTGGAATCTAAAACATACATTGTAGGAGTTCCTATGACGGCATAATTTTTAAAATTTACTCCATTTGTCCCTACAAAATCACAATATTTATCTTTCCAGGGGTGTTTTAGAGAGGTGTCATTAAAAACTTTTGTCTCTGTATCGGCAGCAATGGTAATTATTCTAAATCCTTTATTTTTCATTGTATTATAATTATCCATCAATCCTAGTAGAGTGTCTTCACAAGGGCCACAACCTGATCTATAAAAAACCAATAAGGTGTATTTCGAATTCAATTCGGAAGTTTTTAAAACCATTGCTTTACTATTATTATTTTCTTTTTCCCCGATATAATTAATTATAGTTAAGTCGGGGGCTTTTTTCCCTTTTGAAAGATTATACGATTGCATTATTTTTAGCAATTTCCCCTGAGGGTTAATAATTCGATTGTCTTTCACTATAAATTCTGCAATAGTTTCTTGGTCTGTATTCCAAGCAAATTTTTCTGTTACACTAATAGCAGCATCTAACAAGTCTTCAAACACTTTCTCGTTTTTAATGCGTTTTAAATTGCTGACAATATCTCTACCAAAAGTTTCATAAAATTTCCCTTCTTTTGCGTAGGCTTCAATACAAGAATTAATGATGGCAAACCACATTGAACTTCCATAAAGGGCATCAAAATCAATTTGTGTAAAATAGTTTTGAGCCACTGTTCGTTGCTCATTGTTTTCCCATACTTTACCAAGTTTTTCTTCTTGTGCTATTTTAAATTGCATGTATTTTCCAGCAAATAAAGTTGACAGATTGATTGTATCTGTAAGCTTTTTGAGCTTTTCTGATGTAGCTATTTTTTCGTTTTCTAGTTGAGTAAAAAAAGCTGTTTTAGGTTTGTATAAGTTGCTTAACTCTAGATTTATATTGATTTTTTGTTTGTATTGCTTAACGTCATCAAACCAGCGATTCAAACAATCGTTTTCTGGCGAATCAAGAATTTTAGTGTTTTGTGCATATACATATTCCATATCGCAGATAAGTGTAGGAGATTCTATGGGCGATAGTACAAAGTCGTAACCTAAATATGGCTTGTCTTTAATGGTAAGATTAACCAAACCAGCTTGTATTTGTTTATTTTTAAAAGCTAGTGAACCTTTGCCGTTTTGATCTAATAATATGGTTCCAAGTGTGTCTTTACGTATGCCGTGTACTGCGACTATTATGGCTTGCTTATTAGGGTGTTTCGATAGTGCCAATGTAAGTTCTTGACCCGAAACGGAAAAAGAAAGTACAAAAAGTAACAGGGGT
>CALPLL020000217.1 GCA_943324395.2 Rhizobium sp. Q54 | reverse complement strand
ATTCGTTTATTTGTATAACTGAAACAGAGACTAAGCAAATAAACAATTCAACGATTAACCGATTAAACAAATAAACATTTCAAAGATTAAACGATTAAACAAGTAATGAAAAGATATTTAATTCTATTATTCTTAAGTTTTCAAGCGATTATAGCTCAGGTTCAATTTGAGGCTAAAGTCAGCAAACAAACTCTTGGATTAAACGAAAGACTTCGTATAGATTTCACTATGAATGACGACGGTGATAACTTTACCCCTCCCAATTTTGAAGGATTTAAAGTTGTTGCTGGACCAAGTCAACAAGTGAGTCAATCCTGGATAAATGGTAGAAGTTCATTCAATAAAACGTATTCCTATTTTTTACTGCCTATGCAAAAAGGGACGCTAGTAATTAGACAAGCTTCTATTGATATTCGCGGGCAAATTTATAAAACATCACCAATAAAAATTACTGTAACTGCTGCTGTTGAACAACCTAGAGACCCTAACGATTCTCAGGTTTCTGCAGACGAATCGTTGCATTTAGTAGCCGAAATTTCAAAAACAAATCCGTATTTAAATGAGCCAATTACAGTGGTTTATAAAATCTATTTTAGCTATAATATTGGAATTACCAATTGGAGAGAATTAGACAAACCAAAGTACAACGATTTTTGGAGTCAGAATATTGATATCAAACAATTAGTAGCTGAAGAAGGCAGATACAACGGTGAAAAATACCGATTTGTAACCCTTCGTAAAACAGTTTTATATCCTCAAAAATCAGGTAAACTAGTAATTGAGCCGTTGTCATTGGATGTTGATGTTCAATTGCCTTCGAATCGGAGAAATATATTTGGTCAAGTACTTTTGGTTGAAGATCACAAAAGAGTTTCAGCTGGAGCAAAAACCATTAACGTTAAAGCACTTCCGGAAGCAGGAAAACCAGCAGATTTTTCAGGTGCGGTTGGTCGATTTGCCTTTAAAGTTACTCCTTCAAAAACCAATATTAAATCAGGAGAAAGTCTGGATTTAGAGGTGAGTGTTTCAGGAACAGGAAACTTAAAATTATTTACTTTACCTAAACCAATTGTTCCAACAGCATTGGAAATGTATGATCCAGTTCATAGCGAACAAGTTTCTACACCGCTTTCAGGAATGACAGGTAGAATTTCTGATAAATATGCAATTATCCCACAATACAAAGGAAAATACCCTATAAAACCGATGACTTTCACTTATTTTGATTTGGGTTCGAAAAGTTATAAAACGGTCACATCGCCTGAAATTATGATTAATGTTTTGGAAGGTCCAAACGCAGCTGATAATTCTGTTGCAACAACATCCGATACAAAAAAGGCGGCAGTATTAAGTTCGGCACAGTTTAAATTTATCAAACTCAAAACAGATTTGATTTCCATGAAACAAAGTGATTTTTATGGATCGACATTGTTTTACTTATTAACACTATTGCCATTTTTATGTATTCCTATAATTGTATTTTTCAAGAAGAAAAAAGAAGCTATTGATGGTGATGTTGCAGGTAACAAAATTAAATTATCAAATAAACTCGCAAAGAAATATTTATCGGAAGCTCAAAAAGAAATTGGAAACAAAGAGCCGTTTTACATTGCATTAGAAAAAGCAATGCATAACTTCTTAAAAGCCAAAATCAATATTGAAACTTCGGAAATGAGTAAGGAAAAAATCAGTGAAATTTTATTGGAACGTAAAGCTAATCCTGAGTCAATTACAGCATTTATTAATCTTACGGAAAACTGTGAATTTGCAAGGTATGCGCCTTCAACAAGCACTGCGATTCAACAAGATTACGATAAAGCAGTGGCAATTATTTCAGAATTAGAAAAACAAATTGTTTAATGTAACTAAAAAGTTAGACACGAATTACACTAATTGGCACTAATTTTAAATTAAAAAGAATTTAGAATAGCAGTTAAAAAACACAAAATGAAGAACTTATTATATATCCTATTATTAACATCACACATTTTCTTTGCTCAAAAAGGCTTTGAAAACGGGAATGCTTTGTATCAAAAAGGGAAATACCAAAAAGCAATTACAGCATATGAAACTGAATTGTCAGCAAATAAACAATCGGCGGAATTGTATTTTAACCTTGGGAATTGCTACTATAAATTGAATAAAGTGGCTCCTTCGATATACAATTACGAAAAGGCATTATTGCTAAATCCTGACGATATTGAAATTCAAAACAACTTAAAATTTGCTCAAAAACTACAAATTGACGATATCAAAACAGTAGAAAAAGTAGGTTTTAATAAAGTAATTCAGGATTTCACCAACACCTTTAATTACAATACCTGGGGCGGAATAACCGTTGGGTTATCAATTGTATTTTTGTTGTTTTTTGTTGGTTATTATTTCTCAGAAATCACCGTTTCAAAAAGATTATTTTTCCTGGGAATGTTTGTTGTAATGTTACTTTTATTGGTGAGTGTTTCTTCCGCTATTTTTGAAAAAAATCAATTCAATAACGACCAGCCAGCAATTGTATTCTCAGAAGTGGTTTCGGTGAAAAGCGAGCCTAAAGTTGGATCTTCAGATGCTTTTATGTTGCATGAAGGAACCAAGGTTTATATCATGGAAACACTTGATAATTGGAACAAAATCCAACTTACCGATGGTAACGAAGGCTGGATTGAAAACAGCGCAATAAAGAGATTGAAGTAAGGTTTATTTTATAGATTTCACTTTAATTTCCTTATACCATTCTTCAATTGAAGGATAAATTATTTCGGCTGTTTTCTTTATCGGATTGAAAAAATAGGAATTATCAATGGCCGATTTTGCTGCAAAAGTGTAATCAAAATTAATTTTTTGAAATAAGCTCAAAAGTACACTCAGCATTAATATCATTTTTAAAAGTCCAAAAACACTTCCCATTACTTTATTTACAATTCCCAAACTAGCTAAATTAGCCATCTTAGTTAGGAATTTTGCCAAAAATGATATTCCAATTACTACCAAAATAAAGGTGATAATAAAAGCGACAATTTGAACGGTTTTTGGATTCCAAGAAACATGACTTGCTACAATTGACTTCATTAAATACGAGAATTTAATTGCAACATAAATTCCAAGTAAAAGCGAAACAAACGAAGCCAATTCAACAAAAAACCCGTTCCAAAAACCACGAACAAATCCGTAAATTAATAATCCCCCAAGAAAAATATCTAAATAACTCATGTAAAAAGAATAAAGAACAAAGATAAAAGAATTATCCATTCCGGATTGTGCAATGTCAAATTCCAACTTACTATCTTTGTGAAAATAATTTTGATTGGACAAAAGTATTTCGCCTATTTTGAAATCTTAAGTCTAAAATCTTAAATCTTAAATTAAATGTCAAGAGATATACAACTCAAAGAGCGCTGGGAAAATTTGGTGTCCCTACTTTCAGATCAATTTTCACAAGGTGAAGATTTAGATTTGGATGCCATAATTTATTTAAT
>CALPLL020000216.1 GCA_943324395.2 Rhizobium sp. Q54 | reverse complement strand
GTTCTATTGGTAATGTTATCCACAAAGGCTCTATCGTGAGAAATCACCACAACTGCTTTCGCAGAATTTATCAAGAAGTCTTCTAACCATTGAATACTTTCAATATCCATGTGGTTGGTAGGCTCATCAAGCAAAATAAGATCTGGTTTTCTCAAAAGGATTTTAGCTAATTCAATTCTCATTCTCCAACCGCCGGAAAATTCTGAAGTTTGACGGGTAAAATCTTCACGAACGAATCCTAATCCGAATAAGATTTTTTCAACCTCAGCTTCATAATTCACTTCTTCTATAGCGTAGAATTTTTCACTAAGATCAGAAACTCTTTCAATCAATTTCATGTAATCGTCACTTTCATAATCAGTTCGAATTGTTAACTGCTCGTTGATGGCATCGATTTCCGATTTCATGGAAAAGATTTCACCAAAAGCTTTGGAAGCTTCTTCAACAACGGTTGCGCCGTCAGTAGTAAGTAAATGTTGAGGCAAATAGGCGATTACAGCTTCTTTAGGAGCAGAGATATTTCCAGTTGAAGGTTTGCTTTGACCTGAAATTATCTTTAGTAATGTAGATTTTCCAGCACCATTTTTACCCATAAGGGCAATTTTATCATTTTCGTTAATCGAGAAAGTTACATCGCTAAAAAGGGAAGTTCCACCAAACTGGACAGAAATATCATTGACTGTAATCATTTTTTATTTTTAGATTTTAAAGGCGCAAAGATAGATTAAAATCAGATAAAGTCAATTGAAAATTAGGGATCAAGTTTAAATATTCATTCGGAACTCTTCAATAACAGGGCTGGCTTTTCCAAAGTCTACTTCTTGGATAAATAGCTCTACTGCTAAGTCAGAATTACCGAAACCTGCCAATCTTGCTGATTGTATGTTGTCTTTTTTAAATGTTGCGACACCCACAGCTTCTATTTTTTCTTGAAGTGCTAAAGCCAATACTTCGCTTCCTGAAAATATTTTGATTAATCCCATTCTGTTTTTTAGTGTTATAACGATTTGAATTTATTAGTAAAGTAGATATTGTTTTGATTTATTTCTCCAACCAGCTTGATTTTCATATTCTACAAAATAGATTTTTAATTCGGCTTGGTTTTCGTATCTCACAAAGTATAATTTTTTCTTAGCTTGATTTTCATATTTTGTAAAAAACCATTTCCCATTATTTTTTCCCGCTTGATTTTCATAATTTACTTTGTAAACTAATAAATCAGCTTGGTTTTCATAGTCTACTGCAAAAACTTTAACAGCAGCTTGATTTTCATATTCAGTTACAAAAACTTTTTGAGCATTGCAAATTGAAATAGAACAAAAAACTAAACCTAAAGACCAAAATAAATTTTTCATAAAACATAAAAATTAGGAGTTATTAAATCAAATATACAAATTAATTCTCTTTAAAATTGAAATGAAATTCTTACTCTTTTTTAAACCATAACTGACCTTTAGAAACTTCCAATTGGCAATCAAAATTATTGGTATATAATGCTCCCGTTCCGAGTCCATGAGGCATATTATTTTGTTTTAAAAAAGTCCATTGTGCAATTGCATTTAATCCAATATTACTTTCTAAAGCAGAAGTTATCCACCATTTTATATTGTGTTTTTCAGCCAATAAAATCCACTCGTTTGTACCGCGAAATCCACCTACAAAACTAGGTTTTAAAATGATGTATTGTGGCCTAATTTCAACCAATAATTGTTCTTTTTCTTCAACCGAAAACACTCCAATTAACTCTTCATCTAATGCTATTGGAATTGGACTCAATTTACACAACTCTGACATACTGTCAGTATTGTTTTTTTGAATAGGTTGCTCAATACTATGTATTTTAAAACCAGTTAATTGATTTAATTTATTTAAAGCTTCACTTTTATGAAAAGCACCGTTTGCATCTACTCTAATTTCAACTTGTTCTGGAGTAAAATTTTGTCTAATATAGCTCAATAATTTCAATTCTTCATTAAAATCAATAGCTCCAATTTTGAGTTTTAAACAACGGAAACCTTCAGCTAATTTTACCTCAATTTGTTGCTTCATAAAAGCTTCATTTCCCATCCAAATTAATCCATTAATTGGAATCGATTTTTGACCATTTGTAAAAGCAGAAGGAAAGAGTAAAAAAGGGTTGTCACTTGCCAATGATTGGAATGCCATTTCTACTCCAAATTGTATTGAAGGAAACTCGATTAATGACTCCCAAAGTTGGTCAACTCCAAGGTGAATATTGGAGCAAGTCCAAGCTAATTTTTCTTCATAATCAGGTCGGTCATCACTGCTCAAACCTCGAAGAATTCCGCACTCACCTATTCCTTTTTTCTGGTCTTTTTCGATGATGATAAACCACGTTTCTTTATGAGTCATTACTCCTCGAGAAGTTCCAGATGGCTGTTTAAAATCTAAAATATATTTGTGGTAAGCAGCTTTCAAATTATTAAATTAAATTACAATTCAATACAATCACCAATGTTCAAAAGCATAAGGTCTTTGCCTTTATCGAAGAATTTTTTGATCGCTTGGTCCTTATTTATTTCAATATAACCAAAAGTATCGAAATGATAACCTAGAATTTTATCGCATTCTACAAAATCAGAAGCTATAATTGCATCCTCAATATCCATAGTAAAATTATTGCCAATTGGTAGAATGGCTAAATCAAGATTGGTTCGCATAGGAATGAGTTTCATATCCATTGTTAGTGCTGTATCACCAGCAATATAGATGTTTTTTCTTTCCCCTTCAATCACAAAACCACCAGGATTGCCTCCATAAGTTCCATCAGGAAAAGAACTTGAATGAATTGCATTTACATATTTCAAATTGCCAAATTCAAAATTCCAACTTCCTCCGTGATTCATCGGATGAGATTGAAAGCCTTTTTTACCATAATAAGTTGCTATTTCAGCATTGGAAACAATAACGGCATTAGTTCTTTTTGCAATTGACTCAACATCTAAAATATGATCTTGATGAGCATGAGTAAGCAGAATATAATTGGCTTCCAAACTATTAATATCGATATGTGATGCCTTTGGGTTGGCAGAAATAAACGGATCAACAATTATGTGAATGTCAGCAATAGTGATACCTATAGAGGCATGTCCGTAAAAAGTAATTTTCATTTTATATTAAATTAAATAATTATCTACCTCCTAAAAATAGGTTCACAAATAAATCTTGGAAAAAATAAATCATACTCAGAGACAATAATACTGATAAAGCAAAGGTGCTCAAAGCTACTTTTTTTAATTCCGGATCTAATTCTTTAGGATTTTTATTGTTGTAAACTGTTTTTAAGTGTTTTAAAAGCGGGAAAAAAGCTATTACATATAAGTATTGGTCAAAAGAAAAATCTTTAAAATAGGAGAATTCTAAGATAAAGATCATTGCTGTAATAATTAAAAAGTAGTGGTATACTTTCGCCTTACTTGCTCCAATTTTCACGACAATTGTATTTTTATTTGATTTTCTATCCGATTCTTCATCCC
>CALPLL020000215.1 GCA_943324395.2 Rhizobium sp. Q54 | reverse complement strand
CTAAGGAAGAAGATAGTTTTCTGCGTACTGGTGGAGATTTAAGAGGAAGAAAATCCGAAGTCTATGAAGGCGGTATAAAAAGCCCCTTAATTGCTTTTTGGAAAGGAAAAATTATTCCTGGAAGCAGTAGTAATCATATCTCCGCTTTTTGGGATTTCTTGCCCACTTGTGCCGAGATTGCAAAGGTTAAAACACCTGATAATATTGACGGAATTTCATATTTACCTACACTTTTAGGTAAAACTGATAAGCAAAAACAACATGATTATTTGTATTGGGAACGCAGCCAAAGTCAAGCCATTAGAAAAGGGGACATGAAAGCAAATTTTGTTTATGATAAGGCAAGTCAAAAACAGAATATTGAAATTTATAATCTAGCCCAAGATCCTTTTGAAAAAAACAATTTAGCCGAAACATTGCCAGAACTTAAAGCAGAGTTTGTAAAACTAGCTCAAACCGCCAGAGTAGAGTCTGAAATTTTTCCTTTAGTAAAAAAAGCAAAAAAAGTTAAAGTAAAAACTCATTAGCAAATGAAAATCAAATATATAGTTTTTAGTTTCTTAGCTTTTACCATTAGTTTAAAAAGTAGCAGTCAAACGAAAAATAAATCAGTAAAACCTAATATAGTTTTCATCTATTTAGACGATTTAGGATATGGAGATTTAAGTTGTTATGGAGCAACCGCAATAAAAACGCCTAATATTGATATTTTAGCCAATGGAGGAGTTCGATTTACAAATGGTTATGCCACTTCGGCAACTTGTACACCAAGTCGTTATGGTCTTCTCACAGGTGTTTATCCTTGGAGAAATAAAGACGCCAAAATTCTTCCAGGTTCAGCCCCATTATTGATTGGTAAAGAGCAACTAACCATCCCTAAAATGTTAAAAGAAAAAGGTTACCAAACAGCCGTTGTGGGTAAATGGCATTTGGGTTTAGGAACAGGAATTGTGGATTGGAATCAACAATTAGATGCTGGACCAAATGATGTAGGTTTCGATTATTCTTATATTATGGCCGCCACACAAGATAGAGTACCTACTATTTATATCGAAAATGGTAAAGTAGTAAATCTAGATAGCAAGGATCCAATTGCCGTTAATTACGACAAAAATTTCCCCGGACAACCTACAGGAAAAGAAAATCCTGAATTGCTCTCCATGAAATGGCATCATGGCCATAACAGTTCTATTGTAAACGGTATTCCTCGAATTGGTTATGTTTCTGGTGGAGCCAGTGCCAACTGGAGCGATGTTGATTTAGCAGATCACTTTTTAGCCAAAGCACAATCGTATGTAAAAAGCCATAAAGAGAATCCTTTTTTCTTGTATTATGCTTTAAATCAACCGCACGTACCCCGAACTCCTAATCCTAGATTTGTTGGCAAATCAGGCATGGGACCACGTGGAGATGTTATTTTGGAAGCAGATTTTTGCGTGGGCGAAATAATAAAAACCTTAAAAGAAGAAGGTGTTTTAGACAATACTTTAATTGTATTTTCAAGCGATAACGGTCCCGTGTTGAACGATGGATATTATGATGATGCAGTGGAAAAATTAGGTAGTCATAAACCAAATGGGCCATTGCGAGGCGGAAAATACAGTCTATTGGAAGCAGGTACAAGAGTGCCATTTTTTACCTATTGGAAAGGGAAAATTAAGCCCCTTGTTTCAGATGCTTTGGTATGCCAAATCGATTTATTGGAATCTATAGCGAAGTTGGTCAATGTTGATGTTAAAAGTACAGACAGTCAAGAACTTTTAGATGTTTTTATGGGTAAAAGCGCTATTGGAAGAACGAATTTGGTTATTGAAGCCAACACTAAAACGGCTTTTCGTCAAGGAGATTGGATGATGATTCCGCCTTATCCTGGCGATCCAATTCTGGAAGAAGTTAATATTGAAATGGGAAATGACAAAGAGTTTCAATTGTATAATTTAAAGAAGGATATAGGTCAAAAAAACAACCTCGCCAAAGATCAACCTAAAAAATTGAAAGAATTGAAGGAAAATTTCGAATTGATTCGTGGTAACAGCTATAAAAATGTTGAAAAAATTGAATTGAAATAATAATGAAAAAACAATCTATTTTTTTAATACTAATTTCACTATTCATTTGTTCGAAAGTTATAAGTCAAAGTAATATAAATAATGAGCAATGTGTAACACTTAATCCAGAAAAATTCAATAAGGTAATTGATGGAAAACAAGTGGGTTTGTTTCTTTTAAAAAATGGAAATTTAACGGCCGCCATTACTAATTATGGTGGCCGTATTGTTAGTCTATGCGCTCCAGACAAAAACGGTCAAAAGGCCGATGTAGTTTTGGGCTTTAAAAGTATTGACGATTATTTAAAAGCAACCGGCGTATATCATGGTGCTATCATTGGGAGGGTAATCGGAAGAATAGCTAAAGGAACTTTTGAATTGGATGGAAAAACGCAATCTCTTGCTATAAATAATGGTGCCAATCATCAACACGGGGGATTAAAAGGGTTTCATAATCAAGTTTGGGATATGGAAAAGATAACAGATAGTTCTCTTGTAATGTCTTATATTTCTGTTGATGGAGAAATGGGATATCCTGGCACTTTAAAAGTTGAAGCAACATATCAGTTGACTTCGAATAATGAATTGACAATGAAATTGTTAGCAACAACTGATAAAACAACTATAGTAAATTTAACTAACCACTCTTTTTTTAATCTTGCAGGGGAGGGGAATGGTTCTATTTTAAACCATATCCTAACGATTCCATCCAATTATTTTTGCGCCGTAAATCCCGACAAAATTAAAACAGGTGAACTGATTAAAGTTTCTGGAACCCCATTTGATTTTAGAATAGGAAAATCCATCGGAAAGGATATCGTTTTAGAAACATCTAACGAACAATTGAAAATTGGCACGGGTTATGACCAAAGTTATGTCTTAAAGAAAAAACAAAGTACTAAAATTGTATTAGCCGCAACGGTTGTAGATCCTAATAGCGGCCGTAAATTAGAAGTTTTCACCAATAATATGGGGGTGCATTTTTTTAGTGCCAATTTCTTTAAAGGTACCGATGTTGGAAAAACGGGTAAAACCTTTAATTTTAGAGAATCGTTTGCTTTAGAAACTCAGGACTATAATTCTCCAAATCAAAAATCATTTCCAACGCTTCTTCTCGAACCTGGTGAAAAATATGAAACGTATACCGTATACCATTTTTCCTGCATAAAGTAATAAAATAACGCTAATTCTTATTTTATTGGCTAAAATCAAAAAATTTAATAAATTATCCTTTCGCTTTTACTACACAAAATTTAATTAGTATTGTTTTTCGATTTAATATTTAAATAAATGAAAGGAAATGAAATGAAAAATTCCATCATAATAGTATTTGAGGTTTATATCAATAAATAACTTCATTGTCAATTTTATTAGTTCATTAACTTTGATACCAAAATGAGTACCAAAAAATAAAATTAACAACAAATCAAAAAAACATTTATCTTTGAATTATTAACTAAATGCTTAAATTTAAATGCTTT
>CALPLL020000214.1 GCA_943324395.2 Rhizobium sp. Q54 | reverse complement strand
TTCTGTAAGTTTGTAGTATGTATGCTTTAGTCGATTGTAATAATTTTTATGCTTCCTGCGAACGTGTTTTCCAACCGAAACTCAACGGAAAACCTGTTGTTATATTATCCAATAACGACGGATGTGTAATTTCCCGAAGTAACGAAGCAAAGGCTGCTGGCGTTCCAATGGGCGTTCCATTATTTCAAATTAAAGACTTAATAAAAGAGAAAAACATAGAAGTTTTTTCTTCCAATTATGTACTCTATGGCGATTTAAGTAATCGTGTAATGAAAATTTTAGCACAGTTTTCACCCAATTTAGAAATTTATAGTATCGACGAAGCATTTCTTAATTTTGACGGAATGTCAATTTCAGATTACGATTCGTATGGAATTGCGATGAAAAGCAGAATTCAAAAATGGGTTGGAATTCCTGTTTGCGTCGGTTTTGCACCTACAAAAGCTTTGGCTAAAGTAGCCAACAAAATTGCCAAAAAATTTCAAGATCGTACTTCCGGAGTCTACACGATCGATACCGATGAAAAAAGAATCAAAGCGCTTAAATGGACTAAAATCGAAGATGTTTGGGGCATTGGAAATAGAACCACTAAGAAGGTAAAACTTCGAAATATCCATACGGCTTTCGATTTTATTCAGCCACATCAGGAGCCTTGGATTCGAAAAGAATTGGGCGTTGTAGGGCTTCGTTTAAAATACGAATTGGAAGGAAAATCGGTATTGGATTTAGAACCGATTCCCAACGCTAAGAAAAGTATAGCTACGACAAGAAGTTTCCCAAAACAAATATCCGATTTTGATTTACTGCGAGAACGGGTAGCTACTTTTGCCGCTATTTGTGCCGAAAAATTACGCAAACAAAACTCGTGTTGCCACACTATTATTGTGATGTTGGTGATTGATAGACACACTGTTAAAACATCAAAGTACTATTTTAATATGGCGGTTACTTTACCATTTTCAACTAATTCTACCTTAACCATTTCTAACATTGCCATAGATATATTAAAAAAATTACTTCACGGAAATGAAAACGTAAAGTTTAAAAAAGCGGGTGTAATAGTAACCGAGTTTATCCCCGAAGATCAAAAGCAATTTCAATTATTTGAAGAGGAAAATCCGAAACATTTGGCTTTAATGCGTTCGATGGATTTTCTGAATAAAAAAATGGGCGATAAAAAAGTCAAGTTGGCATCGCAAAATTTGAATCTTACTTGGAACATGCGACAAAACCATTTGTCACGAAAATACACTACTAATTTCAAAGATATCCTTGAAGTAAAATGTCAATAAAGAAAAACAACAAACTCACTTTTTTCCTTCCTGATTTTGAAAGTGATTTGAGAATTCCTTTTGTAAAAGAAGGAGTTTCGGCTGGATTTCCATCTCCAGCAGCCGATTTTATGGAAACCAGCATCGACTTAAATAAAGAACTAAGCGATAATCCATTGGCTACTTTTTATATAAAAGTGAAAGGGAATTCAATGATTGATGCGGGTATAAATGACAATGATGTTTTAGTTGTTGACCGAAGTTTAGAACCTCAAAACAATAAAATTGCCATTTGTTTTATAGACGGGGAATTTACTGTAAAACGAATTCTTGTAGAACAAGATTGTTTGTATTTAATGCCGGAAAATCCAAGTTATTCTCCTATAAAAGTTACCGAAGAAAACCAATTGATTATTTGGGGAATGGTTACTTATGTAATAAAGAAATTGTAGTTAACTTCTTTAAACGTTAGTCATTCAACTTCAAAACCGCCATAAACGCTTCTTGAGGAATCTCAACGTTTCCTACCAATCGCATTCGTTTTTTACCTTTTTTCTGTTTTTCTAATAATTTTCGTTTACGCGAAATATCTCCACCGTAACATTTGGCTGTAACGTCTTTACGTAAGGCTTTTATCGTTTCACGAGCAATAATTTTAGCTCCAATTGCCGCTTGAATAGGAATATCAAATTGCTGTCTTGGGATTAGTTCACGTAATTTTTCGCACATTTTTTTACCAATGTTGTACGCGTTGCTTTCATGAATTAAGGCCGAAAGGGCGTCTACAGATTGCGCATTTAACAACACATCTAGTTTTACTAATTTCGAAGTTCGCATTCCTATTGGGGAGTAATCAAATGAAGCATAACCTTTGGAAACAGTTTTCAAGCGATCGTAAAAATCAAATACTATTTCTGCCAATGGCATGTCAAAATTCAATTCTACTCGTTCCGTAGTCAAATACGTTTGATTGGTAATCACCCCTCTTTTTTCAATACACAAACTCATTACATTACCCACAAAATCAGCTTTGGTAATAATGGTTGCTTTGATATACGGCTCTTCAACGCGCTCCAATTTAGAAGGCTCCGGCAAGTCTGATGGATTGTTCACTATAATGGCTGTTTCAGGCTCTTTTTTGGTGTAAGCCAAGTAAGAAACGTTAGGAACAGTTGTGATAACTGTCATATCAAACTCACGTTCCAAGCGTTCTTGAATAATTTCCATATGCAACATTCCTAAGAATCCGCAACGGAAACCAAAACCTAAAGCGGCCGAACTTTCAGCAGTAAAAACCAACGAAGCGTCGTTCAGTTGTAATTTTTCCATGGAGTTTCGCAACTCCTCAAAATCTTCCGTATCTACAGGATAAATTCCAGCAAAAACCATTGGTTTTACATCTTCAAATCCCGTAATCATATTGGTTGTAGGCGTTTTCGCATCGGTTAAAGTATCACCTACTTTTACCTCTTTTGCCTCTTTTATTCCAGATATTAAATACCCCACCTCACCTGCAGAAATAACTTGTTTTGGCACTTGATTTAGTTTCAAAGTACCAATTTCATCGGCAAAATACTCGTTTCCGGTAGCCATGAATTTTATTTTCTGACCTTTTTTAATTTGTCCGTTTTTTACACGAAAAATAACTTCAATCCCACGAAACGGATTGTAATGTGAGTCAAAAATTAAGGCTTGTAATGGTTCGTCAACGTTTCCTTTTGGTGGAGGAATTCTTTCGATTATGGCTGCTAAAATATTCTCTACACCCAAACCCGTTTTACCCGAAGCATGAATAATTTCGTCTATTTTACAACCTAATAAATCTACAATATCATCGCTAACCTCTTCAGGATTAGCACTTGGCAAATCTACTTTATTTAAAACAGGAATAATCTCTAAGTCGTTTTCTAGCGCTAAATACAAATTGGATATCGTTTGTGCCTGAATACTTTGTGCCGCATCAACAATTAAAAGTGCGCCTTCACAAGCGGCAATAGATCGAGAAACTTCATAGGAAAAATCAACGTGGCCGGGAGTATCTATCAAATTCAAAATATAATCTTCGCCTTTGTATTTGTACTCCATTTGAATCGCGTGACTTTTAATGGTAATCCCACGCTCGCGCTCCAAGTCCATATTATCTAGCAATTGCGCCTTCTCCTCACGAGCCGTAACCGTTTGGGTAGCCCCCAATAATCGGTCAGCAAGCGTACTTTTCCCGTGGTCGATGTGTGCAATAATGCAAAAATTCCTTATGTGTTTCATGCTTTGT
>CALPLL020000213.1 GCA_943324395.2 Rhizobium sp. Q54 | reverse complement strand
TTTGAAGCTATTTGCCCGTTGCCATTTCCACCCAATCCATCACAAACCAAATAAAATTTTCCTGATTGAAATTGAACGCTGTCTTCATTAACTTCTCTTTTTCCTTTTTCAGATACAAAAGATTCTGATCTTACAAGCATGATGATGTAGCTCCATGAAGGTTGTATGAAAGTAATTTTACTGAAATAACAATTATACTAATTAGAATTAAAGCAATATTATTTATAATAAACAAACTGTAAAATAATTTATCTCTTCTTTCAAATTTGACTAGTATTGGATTAATTAAGCCAATCACTAATAAAATAAAACTTAAAATTAATCCAATTATCCAAATAAAACCAATACCAGCAAATGCATATTCAATATAACATCCCCATATATATTGATTGCCTAACTCTTTTGAATCATTTAGTTGGAATAATAATGAGCTAATTAAAATCATTATTACTAATGAATAGAAAAGTGTAATAAAGTTTTGTTTGTCATTATCCTTTTTCCAAAAATAGAACCAACTTCCAAAAAAATCTTTTGAAAAATAAAAATTCATGGTTAAAAAAATACTTATATAACTCAACATAAATAAAAAGGGAACTCCCAATACGCCTAAATATGGTCCTTTTACATTGTATAATAATATGAATATTATTGAAATGGTTGATGCAATTATTATTTTTTTCATTTTTAAGTTTAAATAATTAAGGATTTATAATGATTTTTGTTCCTAAAGGTACATTTTTATATAACTCCTCCATCTCAGAATTACTAACTGCAATACAACCTCCAGTCCAATCTAGGAACCTATGAAATCTGCCAAACTTAACCCATTTTTTCATAAGACCATGAATTTTTATATCTCCACCAGATGGTTTTCCTAACGATTTTGAATTTTTGAGATCATCAGAATTTGGATAAGATATTCCTAAATTTTTATAAGCTACACTATTAGGATTTTTATCATTGATATAGTAAATGCCTTCTGGTGTTTTGCCGTCACCTTGAATTTCTTTTTTACCGTTTGGTTTAAATCCAAGAGCTACTTTATATTTTTTCAATAGCTTATTATTCTTATTGAAAACTAATAATTCTCTATCTTTCTTATTAATAACCATATAATCAATTTTTCCTTTTAAAGGCTTACTAAAATCAATTAATAATAGAGATAAACAGAGTAGGGTTAAAATTCCTAAAACTAATTTATAATGTTTTTTCAATCTGATAATCATTTATTTAAAATTAATAGTAACATGTTTTATCTAATTAGGCCCCAACATTTAGAACAAAACCATATTTTTTCTTTATCAACCTGTTTTACTGTTCCACTAGCACTTGTCATCATACACTCTTTGTTATTAGTGCAATGTTCTAATCCTAGATTATGGCCTATTTCGTGAAGTGCAACCTTTTTAAGTCTATCTAAAAGTTTTGCTTTAGAAACGTTCTTTTTTAATCTAAAAGTCGAAATAACACATGTTGATCCAGGTCTATATCCCAGTCCAAAAATACCCCACTCAGGAAATTCACTACTTTTTCTGTGTGCAATGTCTTTTTCAGTTATTAATAATACATTCTCCTTAGAGTTGTATTTTTTTAATATTTTCCCAGCTTCATATCTTGTTTTGCTACCTGCTAAAATATCACTAGTTAAATTTAGTTTTGGCTTAACAACACAATCATATCCATAAAAACTCTCAACAGACTTTTTTAAATAATCAACATATTCTTGTTTTACATCGCCAAGTGGTTGTATGTATATTGTTTTCGGCTTTATATTAACAAAGGAACATGCTAATAAAAATACTGATAATAAAATGGTGATTTTTTTCATGTTTTTAAAGCGTTAAATTTATTTATGTTGAAGGTTTTCCTTCATTATTAATGTAATAAATATAAAAAAGGTTAGAGCTTTCATTTTATTGGTTCCCAATATCAGTAACATTAAATTTAAAGGAATCGACTATTTTATTTATGATTTCTTCTTCAGGAATTGAATTTTCGGGATAACTCAAAGAAATAGAGTAATAATTTGGTGAAGAAATAACAAAATAGCTTTTCATTACCATGCTTATATTCTTTCCTGACAATTCAGTTGATGATTGAGTCACTAAAAATGATTCAGCGTTACCTAACATATCAAAATTATAATCTGTCAATTTTATATCACTAAAATTTTTCCTATTTTCATCATATATTGATAATGCAAATTGCCGACTTTCGCCATTAATTAAACTATTTATAGTTTCATTTTCGTGACCATCAGGAAGAATTGAATGGGAAATTGTGATTCCAATGTTGTTGACTTCATCAATAATAACTTGTTGATTTTCATTTGACAGATTTTCATCTAATCTCATGCTTTCAGGAATGCTGTAGGTGAAATTTTGATATTCCTTTTCAATCCAAAGTTCCGAAATTTCTGGAATAATAGCAGTTGTGTCTATTGAAATTGTATCAGCTACAAATTCATCGGTTTCTATAGGTGTGTTTTGACTTTTTTTAAAAAAGGTTGATATTATCGCCATTGAAATCAAAACTATTAGTATTACTCCTATTTTAAAAAATATGTTACTCCCTTTTGAACTCCCTTCCGATATATTTTTCTTTGGTTCTTGATAATTTAGTTTTTTCAAGGTTTCATTTCCTAGTGCATAACTATAGCTTTTCACTGAGGTGCAATCTGAGTATATTTGATTAAAACTAAGAGAATCTAACCCTCTAGGTTTTCCGTCATTCATGCAAGCATAAATAGTAATTGAATACAAACTAATTTTTAGCTGTGTTCCTCGAATTGGATCATTTCCTAATACAATAAACTTATTAACCAAACACTCATTAGAATTGTTATCGTTGTATAGATAAGTTTCTTCAACGGTAATTGCAAATTGATAAGTTGGTCCGTCTTTAAAGAAGAAACTAACACTTCCTACGTTCTTATTTTTAACTATAACTACAGTAAAGTTATTTCTGTTGGTAGTTAAGTTCTTTATATTTCGTATTCCCTGAAAAACTGAACTTTCAAAATCTGTGAAGTTAAATTCAAGTGTTATTTGTGATGGATTGTTGAGGAATTTTTTTAATTCGTGTATAATATTAGTTGTCATTTACTTAAATTATTTTTATAATGAATTTTCGAATTATTATATGAAATCTTATTAAAAAATTACCTAATTACTTTAATATTTTTTTATATAATGTATAAAAAATAAAAATAAAGAAAGGGAAAACAATGTAAAAAAGAAATTCATAATGACCATAGTACCCCCAAATCCCAACAAACCCAGAAGTTGAATTATATCCATAAACCCCGTATGTGAATTTATGAAATGGCCAAAAATTTTCCTTTTCATTAGATTTACAATCCGAACAATTAGGAAACATCATATTTTTTTTTATTTCAGTATGTCCATTAATGTCTGTGGAATGGATAATTTGGTCAGAATATTCAGGAGTTACAATAAAACTTCTATTAATATCACCATTCTGACTTATGGATTCAATACTTGGAGTAAAACAGGTTAAAAAACTTAAATATCCAATTAAATGGAATAATGACCAGAAAAAGATAATTTTTTT
>CALPLL020000212.1 GCA_943324395.2 Rhizobium sp. Q54 | reverse complement strand
ATTAATTGGTTGTTATCTGAATAAACTAATTTACCTAATATTACAATTGCAATTGGAAAACCAATAGTTAAAACTCCTGGTAACATCATTTCGCGTAAAGCGGCTTTGGTAGAAATTTCAACACATTTTCCGTATTCAGGTTTGCCCGTTCCTTCCATAATTCCAGGAATTTCTTTAAACTGACGACGTACTTCATATACCATATCCATTGCAGCTTTTCCAACAGAGTTCATTGCTAATGCAGAGAAAACTACAGGAATCATACCACCTACGAATAACATTGCTAATACGGGCGCTTTGAAGATATTGATACCGTCAATTCCTGTAAAAGTTACATAGGCAGCAAATAATGCTAAAGAAGTTAATGCTGCAGAAGCGATTGCGAAACCTTTTCCAGTTGCAGCAGTTGTGTTACCTACAGAATCTAAAATATCAGTTCTTGTACGAACTTCTTTTGGTAATTCACTCATTTCAGCAATTCCACCTGCGTTATCAGATATTGGTCCGAACGCGTCAATTGCTAATTGCATTGCTGTTGTAGCCATCATTGCAGAAGCTGCTAAGGCTACACCGTAGAAACCTGCTAATGCATAAGTAGACCATATTGCTCCAGCAAATAATAAAACGGTTGGGAAGGTAGAAATCATACCTGTTGCTAAACCAGCGATTACGTTAGTTCCTGCTCCAGTTGATGATTTTTGTACAATTTTCAAAACTGGACTTGTACCTAATCCTGTGTAATATTCAGTCACTGATGAAATAGCTCCACCAACAAATAATCCAATTAATGTAGCGTAGAATACACGCATTGCAGAAATATCTTTTAATCCTTCACCGAAGAAAGACATATTCATAGTTTCTGGCAACATGAATTTTACTAAGAAGAAACAAGCCACTGCAGTTAATCCAATAGAAACCCAGTTTCCAATGTTTAAGGCTTTTTGAACTTGCGCTTCTTTAGCATCGTCACTTGATATTTTAACTAACATTGTTCCAATGATAGAGAATAATATTCCAAAACCTGCGATTGCCATTGGTAATAAAATTGGTCCAATTCCACCGAATGCATCTTCGATTTTACCACCCATGTCTTTAATTACATAGTTTCCAAGTACCATTGCCGCAAGAACTGTAGCTACATAAGAACCAAATAAATCGGCACCCATTCCGGCAACATCACCTACGTTATCACCTACGTTATCAGCAATTGTAGCTGGATTACGAGGATCATCTTCTGGAATTCCAGCTTCCACTTTTCCTACTAAGTCAGCACCTACATCGGCAGCTTTGGTATAAATACCACCACCAACACGAGCGAATAATGCAATTGACTCAGCACCAAGAGAGAAACCTGCGAGAGTTTCAAGAACAATTGTCATCTTTTCAGTTCCGTCAATTCCCCATACTCCATCCATAAATACATGGAAAAAAATAATAAAGAAAGTAGTTAAACCTAATACTGCTAAACCAGCAACTCCAAGACCCATTACAGTTCCACCTCCAAAAGATACTTTTAAAGCTTGAGGCAAACTAGTACGAGCGGCTTGTGTTGTTCTAACGTTAGTTTTAGTTGCAATTTTCATCCCCATATTCCCAGCTAACGCCGAAAAGAAAGCTCCAAAAATAAATGCTACTACTATTAATATATTTGTAGTAGGTACTACAAATGAAATTCCAGCTAAAACTAAACTTGCAATTACTACAAAAATAGCCAATAATCGGTATTCTGCTTTTAGGAAAGCCAATGCGCCTTCATAGATATAATCTGAAATTTCTTTCATTTTACCATCCCCAGCATCTTGTTTTAATACCCAAGATCTTTTGATTGCCATAAAAGCCAATCCTATTAAAGCCATAACTATTGGCACATAAATCATTAATGATTCCATATTCTATATTATTCGTTATTTAATAATCGGATGCAAATGTATGAAAACGATGACAAATAAAAAAACACAATTCACATTTGAAGAGTGCTTTTTTGAATATTTGCCATTTATTTTAAATTATTCTGTGTAGAGTGTAAATATTAAAAGTATTTTTTGGGAATTTTTCAAACAAATCCCTTATTACAGAATTTATAATTACATTAATGAATTAGAAAAAGATACCAAATGAGCCTTTTATACCAAAATTATTGGTTTGTGGTGTAATATAAGAACCTCTCCAACTGAATTCTATTTTGAAAACCTTGTATATATTTCCGATTCCGGCATTGTATTCCCAATACACATTTTCGGGAGCTCTATAAATTAATCCTGAGGCATTTATTTCTTTACTTCCCTCTGAAATTGTTCCGTAGGCACCTCTAAAACCAATTGTTTCTCTCCAATTTAATTTTCTAAAGTAGGGTATTCTAGCAAAAATTCGACCACCAAAATTATGTTCTAATTGTAACGTTGCATATTGATCGGCCTCAAATTCATAGAAATTTAAAAGGTTGAAGGTGTTTCTGATGGTAAAATAGGTTTGATTTCCAGGAATAATACTCATTAATCCCAAAGGAACAGCGCCAAAGGTTTTTCCTAATTCAATCGTAGAATTTAAAACTCCTAACGGTCCAATAATAATTGGTTGCTTATAATAAAGTTGTAGTTTTTTATAATCGAAATCGCTGTCTAAAAACCCTTTTATACCTTGGCTAAAGTTGATAAAAAATCTAGGGTACGGACTACTAACTATTTGTCGTTCTACTGCATAACCAATTGGTTTTCTTCCTGGGGTATAATCAATCTGGAAATTCACTTCCGATTGCTTTACGTCGGCTCTTGTAACTCCTCCGTTACCCAATGCGTCGGGAAGAGTGGTATAATAATCTAATTTAAATAAGGGTGATGCTGAAACTAAGGTCCTATATGAAAAACCAGTTTGGAAAGTCAAGTTTTTAACTGGTTCTAAGTAGATGCCAAATGATGAAAAATTCACGTTGGTCAATTTACCATTATTACCTCCTGCAAATAATGATGAAGATGCAAAACTTCGTCCTAGAACATCATTAGAAGTGGTTAAACTTGCACCAATTTGTTCAACGTCTCTTCTGGTTCCTCCTTCAATTATTAATCGGTTGTTTCTATTTAAGAGCCATTTACCTGAGATTCCATATTTGAATTTGTTATCCTTAAATCCATAGGCTGTATAAGCTTGAATTCGCCACATATCATTAGTTCCAAAATAGGTTCGACCACCCACTCGCAATCGAAATCCTTCAACATTGTTAAAACCTACAGTTGATAAAACTGGTCCATAATCAATAATTCCATCATTATAATAGCCACTTCCTAAAATAGTAACAATACTATATAGTTGTTTGAATTTTCTATTGGTTTGCAAAGTATCGAGCATTTTATAAATGCCTTTTTCATCTTTATTTAAATTTTCAAATCGATTTTGTTCCCAAAATTCATCAGATTTAGTGAATAGCGTTTCTTCTTTATCGAAAGTTTCTTCTTTATAAAAATCAGCAGGTTTACTAATATTAAATTGATGATTTCTGTAAAGAGTGGTTCTTTTTCCATACATTCCTCTAGAAGTTTCTTTTTTGCTTAAAGCAAAATCGGTCATCATATAATCACGAGTTAACAAGAAAACGGAGTCGTTCATTACTTCAAATTCTTGTT
>CALPLL020000211.1 GCA_943324395.2 Rhizobium sp. Q54 | reverse complement strand
CCATTAGCAGAAGCCATTCTGTCCATAAATCCGTGCTTATTTCTTCTCTTTCTTTTCGATGGTTGAAACGTTCTTTTGCTCATTGTTTGTTATCTTTAAATCTTGTATTAAAATATCTTGATTGGTTTTGTAACTTATATTTATAAAACCGAGTGCAAATATACAAAGAGTTTTATTCTTTGCAAGTAGTTTTGTAAAAATATTTTAAATTCCTTTTACTATCTTTGCAAAAACTATTAATCAAATATTATGTTTCATAAAAACATCAAACTAATTTTAGCGGCTCTTATTATAGGTAGCGGAATTTGGAGTTTTACAGACGGAGAAATAGGAAATGGTATTTTCTTTATATTCTTATCGCTAATCCCAATATTTTTATATTTCAAAAATGAGTTTATTTTATTGGCTTTTTTAAAGTTAAGAAAACAAGATTTTCCCGGTGCCCAAAAGTGGTTAGCCCACATTAAAAGTCCAGAAACTGCTCTAGTTCGAAAGCAACAAGGTTGTTTTAATTACCTCCATGGAATTATGCTATCACAAACTAATTTGATTCAATCGGAAAAATATTTCAAGAAAGCAATTGAATTGGGTTTATCAATGGATATGGATTTAGCTGTTGCAAAATTGAATTTGGCTGGGGTTGCAATGTCACGAAGAAGAAAATTAGAAGCAACTAATTTAATAAATGAAGCTAAGAAATTAGATAAACAAAATATGCTTAAAGATCAAATCACAATGATGAAAGAGCAAATGAAAAAAATGTAATCTTTACAATTTCATATAAAAAAGGCTGTCCATTTCGACAGCCTTTTTTAATTCGTAAAAACTAATATCAATATCAATATCAATGTCAATGTCAATGTCAATATCAAAATCTATATCAATATCAATATCAATATCAATAAAATAAGATTAACCTTCCATAACTAGTTTCCAACCTATTTTAAAATTTGTAATTAAAAGTAGTCATAATTTGTCTTGGAGCTATTGGGTTCATGCTGTAGTTTTCATGAACAGTATAATTGATCACATTACCAATATTAGACAACTTACTTAATATTGAAAATGATTTCCATTTGTATCCTAATGATAAATCAAATGTAGTATATCCATTAATAGGAATTCTTCTGTCGGGCATAGATTGACCGTAGGTATTGTTCCAACCGCCTAAACGTTCGCCTATGTAATTTCCAATTACTCCAAGACTAATTCCGCTTAATTTTCCATAATTTATAGTATAAAATGCACTAAAGTTTCCTGTATTATATGGAGTTCTCGTTAATCGTTCCCCTTCAATAAAACTACCAAACGCACCGTTTGATTTAGTGAATTTCATTTCATTATAACTATACCCAGCAAAAATAGTTAACCCTTCTATTGGACTTGATGAAATGTCTATTTCCAAACCTTTGCTTGTAGTTTCTCCATTTAATGTTTTAATATTACTGTTGGTGTTAGGAGTTCCATCTAAATTCAACTCAGCTGTTTGTGCTAAATCACTATTAATAATGGTGTAAAAAGTGATATTTGTACTCAACAAACCCTTAAAGCAATCTTTTTTAATTCCAATTTCATATTGATCTATAATTGAAGGCTTGAGAGTTTCATTATTTATAGTCACTCCGGTATTTGGGGTAAATGAATTGGAATAACTTGTAAAAACCGAAGTATTATTTGAAGGTTGATACACAATTCCAATTTTCGGAGATAATGCTCTGCTTATTCTTTTGTCATCTGTTGTGATGCTATTTGAAATTAAATTATTGTTTTCTGCTTGTCCTTCTTGCCATGACCAACGAATTCCTGCCAATATTTTAATTTTTTCTTTTATTGATATTAAATCTTGAAAATAAATTCCGAAATTATTGGTGGTAGTTTTTACAATTTTTGTGTTTTTTGCTTCTGGAATAAAGGTATTTTGAGGATATAGGTTTAAATTGTAGATATTAATAGTATCGTAGAAAAACGGATTGAAAACAAAAGTATAAACGTCTGCTATTGAATTATCAAAATCTAGACCCGTAAAAAGTTGGTGTTTAATTTTTCCAGATTTGTAGGTTCCTGAAAAGTTTATTTGATTTGAAATTAATTGTTCTTTGATTTTGTATTTTCCAAGTGGTCTATCCCAATTACCGTTTTCAATTGGTTGAATTCGCTCAGTTCCTTGCCAAGAACGTTCAAAATTCTGAAATGCATTATTTATATTAAGCTTCCAATTTGAATTTATTTGATGTTTGAATTGACTTGAAAAACTAGACTGATAGGTTTGTCCGTTGGACCAAGTTGCTCCTAAATAGGTATTTCGAGGAATATCGGCAATAGTAGTTTCAATAGATCCAGTTCCAAAATCAGGGATCCAATTGTCTTTTAAGTAATCACCTTGTACTAAGAATTCTGATTTTTCACTTTTTAAAATTACCGATGGATTAATATAAAAGCGCTCCCGATTAACGATGTCTCTAAAGCTATTTGCTTTTTCATAAGTTGAAATCATTCTGTAAGCTACTTTCTTTGAAAAAGGTCCGTATAAATCTATAGTTGGTTTATTGAATGAAAAACTACCAATTTGGTAAGAAATTTCTCCACCATTTTTGAACAGCGGTTTTTTGGTAACCAAATTTACTATTCCGCCCGGTGTTACATTACCAAATAAAAGCGCGGAACCACCTTTTAAAACCTCTACTTTTTCTAAAGTTGCGACTTCGGGCATTGAACCGCTATTAGTTCGATATCCATTTTTAAATACATTGTTTGCGGTCATGTCGTAACCTCTAGACCATAATGATTCCTGAGCTCCACCTCTTGAGGATCCAATATAAACACCATTAACATTTTTTAAAACTTCACTTAACCGATTTGTTTGTTGTTGTATTAAGGTAGAATTTCCTATTATTTGTAGGCTTTGAGGTAAATCAAAGGATTTTATTTCTAATCCAGAGAGTATGGTTTCCTTTTTTTTGTTGGGACTTTCTTTTATTTTTATAATTACTTCTTTTAGTTCATTAATTTCTTTATTAAGAGTAAATTTCACAAAGTAAATTTCATTATCCTTAACTACTATTTCTTTGGTTTGTTTTTTTATTTTTTCTCCTTCTAATACTAAAGTGTGAATTCCTGAGGGAAAATTTGGAATTGTGAATTCACCTTTTTCATCGGTTTTTATAGAAATTCCATTTTTTTCTTGTTTGATAATTAAGTTGGAAACAGGAAATCCGTCTGTAGATTCAATTTTTCCTTTTACAATACTGGTGTTTTGGGCTTGAAGATTTATGAAGTTAAAAATTAGCAAAAAGAGTAATTGTCTCATATTTATTTAGACTGATTAAAAATAAAGTGCAAATGTATAAACTGATTTTAATATTTCAAAAGTTATTTAGAATAATTATTAATAATATTTTTTATCTAGCTGATTTTGTGAAAATTACAGGTTGAAATTTTTAAGAAATAAATGTAATTTCAAAATCAAATGCCCTAGCCCTGATGGAAGCGGTATCCCACACTTTTTAGTGTGGATATAGCGTACAGCAGGAAATTGCTCCAAAAAATTGTAATTTTGAAAACTTTATTGTATCAACTATTTTTTGTAAATTTGCGCACTTAAATAAGGAAAAAATAAAATG
>CALPLL020000210.1 GCA_943324395.2 Rhizobium sp. Q54 | reverse complement strand
GTACCCATTTATCCTACTATTTCAGAAACAGATTACGAATACATATTAAACCATTCGGAATCGGTTTATTGTTTTGTTTCCGATGCAGAAATTTTACGAAAAGTCAATCTTATAAAAGCCAATGTTCCAAAACTGAAAGAAGTTTACTCATTTGATACTATCGAAGGTTGTAAAAATTGGATCGAATTGCTTGCCATTGGCGAAGACCAAGACAATCAAAATGAAGTAGAAACCAGAAAAAATTTGGTTCAACCTAATGATTTAGCAACCATAATTTACACTTCAGGAACTACAGGAAAACCAAAAGGAGTTATGCTAACTCATGATAATATTGTTTCGAATGTATTTGCTGGAGCTGCTAGAATTCCGCTTTCACCAGGGAATAGTCGTACGATGAGTTATTTACCGGTTTGCCATATTTTGGAACGATTTTATCTTTATTTATGTCAGTATTATGGGGTTTCTATTTATTTTGGAGAATCGATTGATAAAATTGGTGACAACCTAAAAGAGGTTAAACCCAATTTAATGACAGGAGTTCCAAGGGTTTTAGAAAAAGTATATGATAAAATATATGCCAAAGGTTTGGAATTGAAAGGGATTAAAAAAATGATTTTCTTTTGGTCTTTAAATCTAGGTTTTAATTTCAAACCTTATAACGAAAACGGTTGGTGGTATGAATTCCAATTGAAAATTGCCCGAAAATTAGTTTTCAGCAAATGGAAAGAAGGCGTTGGAGGAAATTTAGAATTTATTGCTTGCGGTAGTGCGGCTTTACAACCAAGATTGGCGAGAATTTTTGCTGCAGCAAATATCACAATCATGGAAGGCTACGGGTTAACAGAAACTTCGCCGTTAATTTCTATAAACGACATGAGAAATCGTGGTTATAAAATAGGAACCGTTGGAAAAGTAGTTGATAAAGTAGAAGTTAAAATAGCCGAAGACGGAGAAATACTTTGTAAAGGACCTAATATTATGTTGGGTTATTATAAAGATGAAGAGCAAACGAATGAAGTTTTAAGAGACGGTTATTTTCACACTGGCGATATTGGAGAGATTGATTCTGAGGGATTTTTAAAAATCACCGATCGTAAAAAAGAAATGTTTAAAACCTCAGGTGGAAAATATATTTCGCCACAATTACTTGAAAATGCGTTCAAACAATCTCGTTTTATAGAACAAATAATGGTGATTGGTGACGGACAAAAAATGCCATCTGCGTTTATTCAGCCTCATTTTGAATATATAAAAGAATGGCAAAAATTACATGATATTTCCCCAGATACTTCAAATGAAGCAATTTCAAATAATCCGAAAGTAATTGAACGAATTCAAGAAGAAGTAAATACTATCAATGAAAAATTTGGTAATTGGGAAAGAGTCAAGAGGTTTGAACTCACGCCCGACCTATGGACAATAGACGGAGGGCACCTTACACCTACTCTAAAATTGAAGCGAAAAGTGGTTCTCGAAAAATACAAAGACCTATTTACTAAAATCTACGGCTAAAAAAACTCCTCATAATTTGAGGAGTTTTTTTTAACATAAAATAAGTTTAAAATACTATGCGTGCATACTATTTTTTATTATATTTGAATTCAAATCAAAATTGATGAAAGAGAAAACAATAGATTATATACTCCGAGCGACGTGGCAAGCAGTCTCTAGAATGTATAATGACGAGGCGCAAAACTTTGGAGCATCAATGGCTACAGGATTTGCTTTATTGAGCATGGATAAAGATAATGGGACTCCATCAACTTCACTAGGACCAAAAATGGGAATGGAAGCAACTAGCTTAACCAGAACATTAAAATCGATGGAAGATAAGGGATTGATCATTAGAAAGAAAAACCCAGATGATGGTCGTGGTGTATTAATTTACTTAACAGATTTTGGTAGAGAAAAACGAGAATTGTCAAGAAATACTGTTTTGAAATTTAATGAAACAGTTAAAAAACATGTTTCAGAAGAAAAATTAAAACATTTTACAGAAGTAACAGACATCATCAATGAATTAATTCTAGAGAAAAAAATATATAACAATAAGGAAAATACAACCGACCAAAAAATAAATAGATGAAACGTAGCATAAAAAAAGTTGCAGTTATAGGATCCGGAATAATGGGGTCAGGAATTGCTTGTCATTTTGCCAATATCGGAGTTGAAGTTTTACTATTAGATATTATCCCAAACCAACTTACAAGTGACGAAGAAAAAAAGGGACTGACATTAGAAAGCAAAATTGTTAGAAATAGGTTGGTTAATGAACATTTGGCAAATTCACTTAAATCTAAACCTTCACCTATATACAATCAAAAATTTGCCAGTCGGATTACCACTGGAAATACCACTGACGATTTGGCTAAAATTGCCAATGTTGATTGGATAATTGAAGTTGTTGTTGAACGTTTGGACATCAAAAAATTAGTATTCGAACAAATAGAAGAATACCGTAAACCAGGAACTTTGGTAACTTCAAATACTTCAGGAATTCCAATTCATTTTATGAGCGAAGGAAGAAGTGAAGATTTTCAGAAACACTTTTGTGGAACTCACTTTTTTAATCCCGCACGATATTTAAAGTTATTCGAGATTATTCCAGGCCCACATACCTCCTCTGAAATAATTGATTTCCTTACAATTTACGGAGAGAAATTTTTAGGAAAAACTTCGGTTGTAGCCAAAGATACTCCAGCATTTATTGGAAATCGTATTGGGATTTTTGGGATTCAGAGTTTGTTTCACTTGGTTAAAGAATTAGGATTAACAATTGAAGAAGTTGATAAATTAACAGGTCCAGTTATTGGAAGACCAAAATCGGCGACTTTCAGAACGGTTGATGTGGTTGGATTAGATACTTTAGTTCATGTTGCCAACGGAATCTATGAAAATTGTCAAAATGATGAAAAACACGACTTATTTCAATTACCCGATTTCATAAAAAAAATGATGGAAAACAATTGGCTTGGAAGTAAAACTGGTCAAGGATTCTATAAAAAAGAAGGTCGAGATATTTTATCATTAGATTTAAATACATTAGAATATAGAGCTGCGAAAAAAGCGGCATTTGCAACGTTAGAATTAACAAAAACGATTGCAAAACCAATTGATCGTTTTAAAATATTGGTAACAGGAAAAGACAAAGCAGGAGAATTTTACCGAAAAAGTTTTGCTTCAATGTTTGCTTATGTTTCTAATAGAATTCCTGAAATAGCAGATGAATTATACAAAATTGACGATGCTATGAAAGCAGGTTTTGGATGGGAAAATGGTCCGTTCGAAATTTGGGATGCCATTGGAGTAGCAAAAGGAATCGAAATCATGAAAGCGGAAGGCTTAGAGCCTAATTCTTGGGTGAAAGATATGTTGGCTTCTGGGAATTCGAGTTTTTATACCGTAAAAGAAGGTGCAACCTATTATTATTCTATTCCAAATAAAACGCAAACGAAAGTTCCAGGTCAAGATGCCTTTATCATCCTTAATAACATTCGCGAAAGCAAAAAAGTTTGGAGTAATAGCGGTGCTATTATACAAGATTTAGGAGATGGAATTTTGAATTTAGAATTCCAATCGAAAATGAACACCATTGGAGGCGATGTTTTACAAGCAATAAACAAAGCGATTGATTTATCTGAAAAGG
>CALPLL020000209.1 GCA_943324395.2 Rhizobium sp. Q54 | reverse complement strand
CTATATTTGCACTCTTAAAAATAAACCATAATGAAAGCAGGAATTGTAGGATTACCAAATGTTGGAAAATCAACATTATTCAATTGTTTGTCTAACGCAAAAGCACAAAGCGCTAACTTCCCATTTTGTACTATCGAACCTAATATTGGTGTGGTAAATGTACCCGATTCAAGAATCGCAAAATTGGAAGAATTAGTAAAACCCGAACGCGTTCAAATGGCAACTGTGGACATTGTTGATATTGCAGGATTGGTAAAAGGAGCTAGCAAAGGCGAAGGATTAGGAAACCAATTTCTAGGAAATATTAGAGAATGTAACGCTATTATTCACGTTTTACGTTGTTTTGATAATGATAATATCATCCACGTTGATGGAAATGTAAACCCGATTAGAGACAAAGAAACCATCGACATCGAATTGCAATTAAAAGATCTTGAAACCGTTGAAAAACGTCTTGAAAAAGTTAACCGTGCTGCCAAAACAGGTAACAAAGAAGCACAAACCGAGAAAGCGTTATTGGACCGAATTAAAGACGCTTTATTTCAAGCAAAATCCGCTAGAACGGTAATTCCTCAAAATCACGAAGAAGTAGAATTAATGGAATCTTTTCAATTAATTACCACAAAACCAGTTTTATATGTTTGTAATGTAAGCGAAGATGCCGCTGTAAACGGAAATAAATATGTAGATCAAGTTCGTGAATTAGTAAAATCGGAAGACGCCGAAGTAATTATACTTTCAGTTGGGGCAGAAGCCGATATCGCCGAATTAGAGAGCTTTGAAGAACGTCAAATTTTCCTTGAAGACATGGGATTATCTGAGCCAGGATCTTCGGTTTTAATCCGTGCAGCATACAAATTATTGAAGCAACAAACCTATTTCACAGCCGGAGTTAAAGAAGTTCGCGCATGGACAATCAACGTGGGAGCCACAGCACCACAAGCCGCAGGAGTAATTCACACCGATTTTGAAAAAGGATTTATCCGTGCCGAAGTAATCTCCTACGAGGATTTTGTTCAATACGGATCTGAAGCAAAATGCAAAGAAGCAGGAAAATTTAAAGTCGAAGGAAAAGAATATGTCGTAAAAGATGGTGATGTAATGCATTTCCGTTTCAACGTATAAAAAATTAAGACCGCTAAATTAGCGGTTTTTTTTGTGCCTATTTCCAGCTATTCATTGCAAGATTTTTCCATAAAATAGTTTTTTCTATGCCAAAAATGGAGCTTCTCCCGAAGCGTCAGGAGTCGCTCATTTTAGACAAGAAAAAATACATTTTCTGTTCAAAATGCTTTCCATTTCTATCTGGGGCAAAATATCGTTAAAAATCTAAAATCTGAGATCTTAAATCTTAAATCTGAGATCTTAAATCTTAAATCAAAATTGTCAATATCATTCTTAATAACTTTGATAAAAATTGTTTTAAAACGTTGCGAATATCACTAAATTAGCACTCTATTTGTCCAAGATAAATTCAATACCAACAAAACAAAGTAAAATTCAGTTTTATTATAATGTCAGAACAAAATCAATATACCGAAGACAATATACGCTCCCTCGATTGGAAAGAACACATCCGAATGCGACCAGGAATGTACATTGGAAAATTAGGCGATGGCTCCTCCCCTGACGATGGTATTTACATTCTTTTAAAAGAAGTTCTAGACAACTGTATCGATGAATTTGTAATGGGAGCCGGCAAAACCATTGAGGTTACCATAAAAGATAAAACGGTAACCGTTCGTGATTATGGTCGTGGAATTCCGTTAGGAAAAGTCGTTGATGTAGTTTCTAAAATGAATACTGGAGGTAAATACGATTCGCTTGCCTTCAAAAAATCAGTTGGTTTAAATGGTGTAGGTACAAAAGCCGTAAATGCACTTTCTAATTATTTCCGTGTAGAATCTGTTCGTGATGACAAACAAAAAGCTGCAGAATTTTCCGAAGGAAACCTAGTTTTAGAAGAAGATATAGTTGATACAACCAAGAGAAAAGGAACCAAAGTGACCTTTACTCCTGATGAAGCGATATTCAAAAATTACAAATTCAGAATTGAATATGTAATAAAAATGGTAAAAAACTACTGTTACCTAAACAACGGTTTGACCATTTTATTCAACGGCGAAAAATACTATTCTGAAAATGGTCTTAAAGATTTATTGGAAGAAACCATTCACTCCGATGATTTGGAATACCCAATCGTTCACCTAAAAGGAGACGATATTGAGATTGCATTGACCCACAGTAAAACGCAATACAGCGAAGAATACCACTCTTTTGTAAACGGTCAAAACACCACTCAAGGAGGAACTCACTTAGCGGCGTACAGAGAAGCAATTGTAAAAACCATTCGTGAATTTTACAATAAAAGTTTCGAAGCTTCTGACGTTCGAAAATCGATCGTAACTGCCGTAAGTATCAAGGTAATGGAACCTGTTTTTGAATCACAAACAAAAACTAAATTGGGTTCTACAGACATGGGTTCTGAAGCGGGAATGCCATCTGTGCGAACTTTTGTAAATGATTTTGTGAAAACTAATTTAGACAATTATTTACATAAAAATCCACAAACAGCTGATGCCTTATTGCGCAAAATTCTTCAAGCAGAACGCGAACGCAAAGAGCTTTCAGGAATTAGAAAATTAGCCACCGATAGAGCAAAAAAGGCCAATCTTCACAATAAAAAATTAAGAGATTGTAGAGTACATCTTCAAGACACCAAAAACCCAAGAAGTTTAGAAAGTACGCTTTTTATTACCGAAGGAGATTCGGCTTCTGGATCAATCACAAAGTCAAGAGATGTAAATACCCAAGCTGTTTTTAGTTTGCGTGGTAAGCCTTTGAATTCCTATGGAATGACAAAGAAAATCGTTTATGAAAATGAAGAATTCAACTTGCTACAAGCCGCACTGGATATAGAAGACGGATTGGAACGTTTGCGTTATAATAATATTGTAATAGCAACCGATGCCGATGTGGACGGAATGCACATTCGATTATTATTAATCACCTTTTTCCTTCAATTCTTCCCAGAATTAATTAAAGAAGGGCATTTATATATTTTGCAAACTCCACTTTTTCGAGTTAGAAATAAGAAAGAAACCATCTATTGTTATTCCGACGAAGAACGAAAAGACGCTATTGAAAAATTAAAACCAAAACCTGAAATCACACGATTTAAAGGATTGGGAGAAATTTCTCCTGATGAGTTTAAAAATTTCATTGGAGAATCCATTCGTTTGGATCCAATTATGATGGATAAAACCACATCAATCGAGCAATTATTATCATTCTATATGGGTAAAAATACCCCAGACCGCCAAGATTTTATTATTAAAAACTTGAAAGTCGATTTAGATGTTGTTGAAGCAATTTAGTTTAAAAGAGTCAAAAAAAATTAATGGACGAAGACGAAGAAACTATTATCCCAAATGAAGATGAATTTAACGACGAGTTAAACGAATCTGCAATGGAAGAAGGCTTTGAAGACCTAAAATCTTCAGAAGGAAAGCATTTTTATGAAAACGATGAAGATGCTAATGATACCATTACCAAAGTTACAGGAATGTACAAAGATTGGTTTTTGGATTATGCTTCCTATGTAATTTTAGAACGTGCTGTTCCTGCAATTGAAGATGGTTTTAAACCAGTTCAACG
>CALPLL020000208.1 GCA_943324395.2 Rhizobium sp. Q54 | reverse complement strand
ATTGCGCGAATTTATCGGCATTATCAATTGGCAACTGTGCGATACAATAAAAAGCTCCTTTTGGTTTGCTTACCACTACTCCATCAATCTTATTTAATTGTTCAACCAAAGTGTCACGACGACTTCTATATTCGGTAATAACTTCGTCAAAATAACTTTGAGGCGTATCTAATGCTGCTTCGCTTGCGATTTGTGCAAACGTTGGCGGACTCAATCTTGCTTGCGCAAATTTCATTGCCGTAGCCATCAATTCTTTATTTTTAGAAACAATACATCCAATTCTAGCCCCACACATACTATAACGTTTTGAAACTGAATCAATCATAATAGCATTTTCTTCTAATCCTGGAATATTCATCACTGAATAATGGATATCACCATCGTAAGTAAATTCTCTGTAAACCTCATCGGCAATCAAAAATAAATCATGTTTTTTTACCAAATCAGCCAATTGCATTATTTCTTCTTTTGAATATAAATAACCAGTAGGATTTCCCGGATTGCATATTAAAATCGCCTTTGTTTTTGAAGTAATTAATCTTTCAAAATCAGCAATTGGAGGCAACGCAAATCCAGTTTCAATTGTTGAAATTACAGGGACTACTTTTACACCTGATGCTGTTGAAAAACCACTATAATTGGCATAAAATGGCTCAGGAATTATCACTTCATCACCAAAATCCATTGTGCTTCCCATTGCAAATAGTAGCGCTTCGGAACCACCTGTTGTAATAATTATATCGGCAACCTCAATTGGCAAACCAGTATTTTTATAAAATTGTGATAACTTAGTTCTATAGCTTTCAAATCCAGCTGAATGACTGTATTCTAGAACCTTAATGTCAAGATTTTTAATAGAATTCATAGCCACTTCAGGAGTTTTAATATCGGGTTGACCAATGTTTAAATGGTATACTTTGTGACCTTTCTTTTTAGCAATTTCTGCATAAGGTACCAATTTACGTATTGGAGATTCCGGCATTTGAATTCCTTTATTAGAAATTTTAGGCATAATAATTTGTTTAGAATTGCAAATTTGCAATAATTATTTTAAAATAGAAGTGAATTTAGCAATCTTTATATAAAAAAAGCGCCTCAATTGAAGCGCTTTACTTTTTTGTTATAAATTGTTATTGACTTGGCAATGCTTTTTTCTTTTCTAAAATATTGACTTCAGGCTTTACAATTACTTCTCCCTTTATTTTAAGTGCAATTTTACCGTCATCTACATTAATAGCGTTCGATTCAACAGTTATCGTTTTTCTTATTGGTCCCGGATTCATGTTGTACTTTACATCAATTTTACCTGTCATACCGGGCATAATTGGTTCAGTTGGCTTAGTTGGAACAGTACATCCACAAGTAGATTGAACATTTGAAATAATCAAAGGGGCGTCACCAGTATTTTTAAATTCAAAGGTTCGAAGTCCATTGTCAGAATCTTTACTGACGGTACCATAATCAATAGTATTGTCTTTATTTAAGAATTCAATTTTAGCTCCGCTCTGACCAAATCCAATTGTGGTAAAGGCAATAAAAACTAATTGTAAGATTGTTTTTTTCATCTAATCAGTATTAAATTAGTACAAGTAAATGTAGTTTCTTTTATTTAATCACACAAATTTTTATTTCCCTTTTTATAGTGTTCATAATTATTTACTTTTGTAAAAATAACGAATAAATATAATAATGACGATTCCTTCGCAATTTGACGCAAAAACCATCGAGGATAAATGGTATGACTATTGGATGAAAAACAACTATTTTCATTCTACACCAGATCATAGAACTCCCTATACAATAGTTATTCCCCCTCCAAATGTTACCGGTGTACTTCATATGGGTCACATGCTTAATAATACCATTCAAGACGTTTTAATTCGTAGAGCTAGACTTAAAGGATTTAACGCTTGTTGGGTGCCAGGAACAGATCACGCCTCAATTGCTACCGAAGCAAAAGTAGTTGCAAAATTAAAAGCCGAGGGAATTAATAAAGACGATTTGACACGTCAAGAATTTATAGCTCACGCTTGGGAATGGACCGACAAATATGGAGGAGTAATCCTAGACCAACTTAAAAAACTAGGAGCATCTTGCGATTGGGAAAGAACAAAATTCACAATGGATCCTGATATGTCGGCATCTGTTATACGGTCTTTTGTAGATTTACATAATAAAGGTTTAATTTATCGAGGTTTCAGAATGGTAAATTGGGATCCAGAAGCAAAAACTACACTTTCTGACGAAGAAGTACTATTCGAAGAACAGCAAGGGAAATTGTACTATATAAAATATGAAATTCAAGGAAGTACTGATTTTGTTACTGTTGCCACAACCCGTCCAGAAACTATATTTGGAGATACCGCAATTTGCATTAATCCAAAAGACGAACGATTTTTACATTTAAAAGGTAAAAGTGCTATTGTGCCTATTTGCGGAAGGGTAATTCCTATTATCCAAGATGAATATGTGGATATTGAATTTGGTACAGGTTGCTTAAAGGTTACTCCAGCTCACGATACCAATGATAAAACTTTAGGAGAAAAACACCATCTAGAAATTATCGATATCTTTAATGATGATGCGAGTTTAAACAGTTATGGACTGCATTACCAAGGCAAAGACCGATTTGTAGTTCGTGAAGAAATTGCCAAAGAATTAGATACAATTGGTAATTTAGTAAAAGTTGAAAATCATTTAAATAAAGTAGGAACTTCTGAAAGAACGAAAGCCGTAATTGAACCGAGATTATCAGATCAGTGGTTTTTAAAAATGGAAGATTTAGTGAAACCTGCAATTAAAGCAGTTCTTGTGGATGATGAAATTAAATTATATCCAAAAAAGTTTGATAATACCTATAAACATTGGTTAGAAAATATCCGGGATTGGAATATTTCTCGTCAATTGTGGTGGGGTCAACAAATACCGGCTTATTATTATGGTGATGGTAAAGAAGATTATGTTGTTGCTGAATCTATTGAGGAAGCATTGGTTTTAGCCAAAGAAAAAACAAATAACAACCAATTAACGATTAATAACTTAACGCAAGATAAAGATGCCTTAGATACTTGGTTCTCTTCTTGGCTTTGGCCAATGTCTGTTTTTGGTGGAATTATGGATCCTAAAAGTGAAGATTTCAACTATTATTATCCTTCAAACGACTTAGTTACCGGACCAGATATTTTATTCTTTTGGGTAGCTAGAATGATTATTGCAGGTTATGAATACACGGGTAAAAAACCATTTACAAATGTGTATTTAACGGGTTTAGTTCGAGATAAACAACGTCGTAAAATGTCAAAATCATTAGGAAACTCTCCTGATCCTTTAGATCTAATTGAAAAATTTGGTGCTGACGGAGTTCGTGTTGGTTTACTTTTAAGCGCCTCTGCAGGAAATGATATCATGTTTGATGAAGAACTTTGCAACCAAGGAAAAGCATTTACCAATAAGATTTGGAATGCTTTAAAATTGATCAAAGGTTGGGAAGTTTCGGAAGTAATTGCGCAACCTGAATCTTCAAAAGTGGCTATTGAATGGTATGAAGCAAAATTGCAGCAAACCCTTATTGAAATTGAAGATAATTTTGAAAAATATAGAATTTCAGATGCTTTGATGGGGATATACAAACTGGTTTGGGACGATTTCTGTTCTTGGTTTTT
>CALPLL020000207.1 GCA_943324395.2 Rhizobium sp. Q54 | reverse complement strand
CGTAAAACCCCTTTTGAAGAAAAAGATTGGTTATCTTGAACAAATTGAACTTGATTTCCAATTCCGTTTTGAAAGGTCTTTTCATTATAACTTTCTAAAAAATAACCTCTTTCATCATTGAATATTTTAGGCTCAATAACAAAGCATCCTTCTAGTTTTGTAGGTATAAAGTTCATTTATATGATTTCTAATAAATGTTTTCCATAGCCGCTTTTTAATAATGGCTGGGCTAATTCTTTTAATTGTTCTGCATTTATAAATCCCATTTTGAATGCGGCTTCTTCAATAGATCCTATTTTTAATCCTTGTCGTTCCTCTATTACTTGAACAAATTGAGACGCCTGCATTAACGAGTTAAATGTTCCGGTATCAAACCAAGCGGTTCCTCTATCTAAAATACTAACTTTTAATTTTCCTCTTCGAAGGTATTCTTTGTTTACATCGGTAATTTCAATTTCTCCTCGGTGGCTCGGTTTTATGTTTGCCGCTATTTCCACTACGTCATTGTCATAAAAATAGATGCCCGGTACAGCAAAATTTGACTTTGGATTTGTGGGTTTTTCTTCAATTGAAAGAACATTCCCTTCAGAATCAAAGTCTACTACTCCGTATCTTTCTGGATCGTTTACATGATAGGCATATATTATTCCTCCATCAGGATTATTGTTGGATTGTAATATGTCTGACAATCCCGTTCCATAAAAAATATTGTCTCCCAAAACTAAAGCTACTTTATCCTTTCCGATAAATTCTTTTCCAATAATAAACGCTTCCGCAAGTCCATTTGGATTTTCTTGAACGGCATATTCAAAGCGGCAACCTAGTCTGGAACCGTCTCCTAATAATTGTCTAAATAATGGTAAATCGTGAGGAGTTGAAATAATTAATATTTCTCTTATTCCCGACCAAAGTAAAGAGGATAGCGGGTAATAAATCATTGGTTTATCGTAAATTGGCATTAGCTGCTTGCTAACGGCAAGTGTAAGTGGGTGCAATCTTGTGCCAGATCCTCCGGCTAAAATAATTCCTTTCATTTTTAGCTATTTTGTTGTTCTTTTAAAGCTTGTCTTTTATAAAATTTTGAAAATAAACGAATAAATACAAATCCAAAAATAAACAAAAGGGGTAAAACAAATTTTAATTTACCATTAACACTTTCTGTATTTTTAATATTAAGTGTAATGCTGTTTTTTTTGATGATATTGTCGTAGTTCGCTAATAATTCCTTAAGCGCTCCTATTTCATAGGTTAAAGATTGCTTGGTTTTTATAACATCGTTTAATTGAGTATTCTCATTATAAAAAACTAAATTATTAGCTTTTTGATCTGAATTAGTAGAAAATTTTTCTAATAAAGCGTTAATTTGAACGATCATTTCTTCGTCCTTTTTGATATTTTCTTTGACGTTATCTATATTTATTTTCTTAATACTTTCGAAATAACTGTTATTATTTAAAAAGTCTAAAATGGGTTTAACCGTGCTTTCGTCTGTTGTGTATCCTTTAGTTACAATATGAATTGTGTGCCAATAATAATTTTTACTTGTCACTTTTTCTTTAATAACCTTATTAACGTCTCCGTCTTCAGCTAATAATTTTAATAATTCGAAATTTTGTGTGTTGTTTGTAACGCTAACATTTTTTTCATTGTAATTTACAAGGCTATAAACGTCAATTATTGGGTCAATTTCGATAAGTTTAATGTTGTTAGGGTTTTTAATACCTATTGATTTTAAAAAAACGCTATCTCTATTTTTGATTTTAGAATACAATAAATCTACCTTGTTGTATAAATAATCCGTACTTCCAAAGTTAGGTTTTACAATAATTTTGGAGTCAAAAGTTTCGTAAGTAGTATCTAGAAATAATCCCAAGCCAACACCCGTAACAAGAAGAATTCCGGTTAATACTAAATTTCTTTTAAAGAATAAAATGCTTCTATAAATTGATGTTCCTGTTCTGCTAAAAAAACCATTAATTTTATTAGAAATCATTGATAAATCAATTTCTTGATTGTCGGAATTGGTTGAGTTTTGACTCATGATAAAAACTATTTTATGTTAAAAATTTGTTCTAGTATTTTAATTGTAATTAAATATGTTGGCTTTACCCCTGTTGTCCCTAATCCTCCTGAAGCTAATGTGCTTCCGGTTTCTAGTGGGTTATCTGATGCATAATAAGCATATCTTACTTTTACATCAGGGTTGATACTCTTTCTGATTTTTGATGCCGATTGAATTGCTTTTTGATAATAAGCCCCTTCCATTTCTAGTCCAATTACTCCCCAAGTTGAATCGTGGAAAAACTTCAATAAATCTTTGTTTTGCAATGACGTCCCTAAAACCGTAATCATAGGTCCTGCAAAAACCGCTATACCGTTTCCTTCTAGCATTTCGGCGGTTAACTCATTATGAAAGAAATAATTGTCTCCCGTTCCTTCATTTATATGTGCCGAGGGAATCATAATGTCTCCTTTTCCGCCTTGAAGAATTCCTGCTTTTCCCATTATTGAAACTGATTCTACATTCAAAAATATATCTTTTTGGAACGGTTTTAAAAGCTCGTCAATTGTTTCATAAGCTTGCTCTCCAAAAGCGTAGTCCATAACGATAATTACTGGGTTTTTATTGTGCATTTTCGCATTTGGAAATGCCGATTTTTTCCAGTCTATTTTCGCAGTGTCAAAAATCTGAACATCGATGTTGGTTCCGGAAGTGTCTGGTAAAGAAATCATGCCGTTTAATTTGGCAAATTCTTCCACTTTATTTCTAACCTCATCCGCACCCGATTTACTCAATTCTTCAAAAATAAAGAAATCCGATTTGTCTTTGAATTTCGTTTTTAAAACGTGGGTTGCAAATATAGAATTCATGACCGAGTGCATGTTGGCGCTGATAATATGAATTGGTCTATCCAATAAATCATTTGCTTTAAGCACCTCTTTTATATTGGTTGCCCAAATTTCACCGTGAATATGGTGCCCCAATCTTTCTCTTAAAATCGGGCTAAAAGTAATGGTTCTTTTGTTGTTTTCAACCACTTCTTCAATCGCTAGTTTCCCTAACCAATAAATTACGTGTAAAAAACGATCTGGTTTTTCAATTGTTCCAAAAGCATCATAAATATCCAAAATCTCAACAAATGTTCTTCCTAAGATATTTGCAGTATGCGAAATTGTTTTCTCTTTATCGGCTAATGTTAGTTTTTTATTGGATAAAACAGCTTGTTCTAGTTTTTTCCAATCACGAGAAACCTCAGCATTTTCATCAAATAATACGCGGTTTTTTATTTTGTGAGATTCTATGAAAATAAAAGTCAAATGCGTTAAAATATCATAAATATCTGATCTTCCGCGGGTGATTTCCACATTCATTTGCTCGTCATCAATTCGATAACAATTTCTTCTTCTTTTTGGTGGAATTATTGCTTGAAAATGTGATTTTGAGTAGCCTTCATCCGAAGTTAAATTGATGAAACGGCATTCTTCAATCCCTATTGGAAGTCTTTCAATTACATATAAAAGTCCGCTTAATTCTACTTTATCTTCGGCAATTGTGCCATATATTTCCGGGCGTAACGACAATAATGCTTCGCGCAATGTTTCTCCTGAAACTCCCATTGGTTTATAGAATCCTCTATTGAACAAATGGCGCATAGTAATGT
>CALPLL020000206.1 GCA_943324395.2 Rhizobium sp. Q54 | reverse complement strand
TCTGCTGCAAATGGGGTTTCTAAAATTGCAGGAATTAACTCTCACGACTGGTACGGAGGAATTATCAATTTAGATAAAAAAGTAAACAACCTTACTCTTGATTTCGGTTTGGATTTAAGAACCTACAAAGGTATTCACGTTAGGTATTTAAATGATCTTTTAGGAGGATCTACTTTTAGAGATGTTTCTAATATTAATAATATTAGTCAGATCAATAACTTTAACAACCCTGAAGTTTTTACTAGCGGAACGTCTTCTCCAACGCCTTCTTTAAATCCATTTTTTCAGGCAATTCAAGGAACGCCAATTATAAGAAATTGGAATGGTCTAGTGAATTGGTTGGGTGCTTTTGGTCAAGCAGAATATTCTAAAGACAATTTAACTGCTTTTGTACAAGCATCAGTTTCTCAACAAAGCTTCCAAAGACAAGATTATTTTGTTTATTCAAATACAGATCAATTACAAAACTCTGATAAAAAGAGCCTAATGGGAGGAAACTTTAAAGCTGGAGCTAATTACAATTTTAATGATAACCATAATGTATTTTTCAATGCAGGTTATTATTCTAAACAACCATTTTTAACTGCGGTTTTCCCAAACAATGCAAACAAAGTTAATACCAACTTAACTAACGAGAAAATTTTAGGATTTGAAGCGGGTTACGGTTTTAGAAATGCGAAATGGAACGTTAATGTAAACGTTTATAATACTGAGTGGAAAGACAGATATCAAAGAACTTTTGATGCAAGTACTACAAACCAAGGTGGATATTATGATTTCCAAGGTATTACAGAGGTTCACCAAGGATTTGAGTTAGAAACAAGATATAAATTGTTTTCTCACTTTAAAGTAACTGGAATGTTTTCTTACGGAAATTGGTTTTACAAAGGAAACACGCAAAGTAATCGTTTTGATCAAAATGGAGATCCATTTGCAGGGGGAACACTTACAACATTGTACTTAGACAATGTTAAAGTAGGAAATACGGCTCAAGTAACAGCTGCTTTAGGTGGAGTAATTGATGTGACTAAAAACATGTCATTTGATGTAAACTATAATTTTAATGATAAATTATATGCTAACATTTCTCCAAATTCATTGACAAGTGCTACTAACAAAGGAACGTTACAATTACCAAGCTATGATTTAATTGATGCTGGAGTTTCTTACAAATGGGATTTAGCGAATACTACAGAATCAGTTAAATTCCGACTGAATGTAAACAACTTGTTGGATACTGTTTACATAGCTGAATCAAATACAAACATTTTTGCTGATGATTTCGTAAGCGGAACTACAGGTCCAACTTACGCTTCAGCAGGAAGATTGTATAACGGAGTAGCTACAGGAAATCAAGTATTCTTCGGTTTCGGTAGAACTTGGAACTTCTCATTAAGCTACAATTTCTAATTAGAAAGAAGTAATTTAAAATAGATTTAAAACGGCATTCTGAAAAGAATGCCGTTTTTTTATGCTTTTTTCTTTATATTTGTTATTCAAAAAAATAAACACACACCATGAATTCATACGCATTTTTACAAAAATTTCATTCCGGTTGGGCTTATCTAGCTTTATTATTACTAGTTGTAGCTGTTGTTAACGCCATTATTGGATTCACTTCCAAAAAGGAATTTACTGCCAAAGATCGAAAAATAGCTTTGTTCGGATTAATAGGAGCACACATTCAATTATTAGTAGGGTTAATCCTATATTTCGTTTCTCCACTAGGGTTAAACGGTTTTAACATGAAAGATGCCGCAGCTAGATTAACCTCGCTAGAACATCCGTTAATTAATGTTATTGCCTTAGTTTTAATTACCATTGGTTGGTCCAAACATAAAAAGGCCGCTACGAGCGAATTAAAATTCAAATCGTTTGCTGTATTTTATACCCTTGGACTACTTTTAATTTTAGCTAGAATTCCATGGCATTTATGGTTTTAATCACTTTTTAGATTTTCATCTAATAGTATTTTACCACATCCACTCAAAAATCCATTTATGTTGCAACAAAAGAAAATAGTTTTCAACGCCATTTTGTGCCTCTTTTTAGTAGTATTTGCCTGTCAAATGCAAGCTCAAAAAGTTAGCAAACCAGTTACTCAAAAAGTAGTATTGGACACAGCTAAAAATAAAGCAGTTGCTATTGATTCAATAAAACCCCGATTAAAATTAAAGCCGTTTAAAACAAAAGCACACGCTTCTTATTATGCCAATAAATTCAACGGAAAAAAAACCTCTAGCGGCATACGATTTAGTAACGATAAATTCACAGCCGCCCACAGAAAATTACCTTTTGGGACCAAACTAAAAGTCACCAATGAAGAAAATGGAAAATGGGTAATTGTTGAGGTTATTGATCGCGGACCGTTTTCTAGAGGCCGGGAAATTGATCTTTCAAGACGCGCTTTTATGGAAATAGCTTCCAATAAAAACAGTGGTTCTACGATTGTAAAATTGGAAATTATAGAAAACTAATTACCAATTTTTAAAAGGGTTTTTACTCAAATAAGAGTTGTAATATTTCTTGTTATTGGTCACTTCTTCTCCCAACCAATTGGGTTTTTCAAAGGCTTCGTCTTCCGATTGCAATTCAATTTCAGCGATAATTAGACCTTCATTTTCACCAAAAAATTCATCGACTTCATAAACATGATTTCCGAATTTTACTTCATAACGAATTTTAGAAATTACGCCGCTTTCGCAAAGGTTTAGCAACATTTTAGCTTCATCAACTGGGATTTCCTTTTCCCATTCCAGCCGACTCATTCCCGTTTCATTGCCTTTGCCTTTTATGGTCAAGTAGCCTTGATTTCCTTTTATTCGTACGCGAACCGTTCGTTCCGGATTTGAATTTAAATAACCTTGCGAAATCTCATTTTTTGCAAATGAAATTGCTTTAAACTCCTCCGATTTTACTAAAAATTTGCGTTCTATTTCTATCATCTTAAAAAAACCAAGTAGCCACAAAAATAGCCGTAATCACACAAATCAAATCCACTAATAGCATTGTGCTTAACGCATAACGCGTGTTTTTGATATTCACAGAACCAAAGTAAACGGCAATTACATAAAACGTACTTTCGGCGCTACATTGGAAAATACTGCTTAATCTTCCTGTTAAAGAATCGGCACCAAAAGTATTCATGGAATCTATTAAAAACCCACGAGATCCCGCTGAACTAAATGGTCTTAGCAACGCAACCGGTAAAGCATCGGTTATTTCTTTGCTCACGCCCATATTCGAAAAGCCAAACGCAATCCATTCGCTAATAATTTCAAATAAGCCACTGTTTCTAAATAAGGATATGGCGACTAACATTCCCAAAACATAAGGGAAAATAGTGACACCCGTTTTAACGCCATTATTTGCACCTGTTACAAAAGCTTCAAAAACGGTGGTGTTGGCTTCAGCAAATTTCTTTTCTTTATAAAAGGATAAAAGCAAGGTAAATGCAATAATCGTAATCAATATCAACGCCGATAAATTGGAAGTAAAATAATTTTTTCCAATAATATCCAATTGGTTTACGTACATTAATAATCCCACAATAGCTGCTATTAATGTCATTAATGCCACCACTAAAGAAGCGCTTTTAAAGTTGATTTTTTGCTTGATTCCTACAATTAAAAAGGCGGCAATGGTTCCTATAAATGATGTGATAATACAAGGCAGCATCACATCGG
>CALPLL020000205.1 GCA_943324395.2 Rhizobium sp. Q54 | reverse complement strand
TGTTTTTGATTGTTTGACAATTGTTCTATTTGAACTTTCAGATTTTCTTTATTAAATAATATTTGCAAAAAAGCATTGGCGATATTTAATGAAACATCATCTTTCATTTTTGAAAGCTGATACGTAGACGCTAAAAGCGAAAGATTGGCTCTTCGCAGTCGGTTTTGATTTTGCATTCCATTATACACATCAATGTTTGAACTCAAACCTGCAGATGTAAATTGAGTGGTTTGATTTTCTAACAAATTCGTAATTATATTTTGGTTCAAACCAATATTCCAAGAATGGGAACCATTGATATTTAATGAAGGTAAGAAACTACCAATAGCCGAAGATTTTTCTATTGCCGCCGATTTGGCATCCAATTCCGATTGTTTAATAGAAATATTGTTTTTGATGGCGTAGTTTACACATTCTTCCAAAGTCCATTTTTTTGATTGTGCTTGAGAAAGTACGCTCAAAAAAAGCAAGGTTAAAAATGTGATTTTAGTAATAAATGTTTGTTTCATGTGATACCAATTTCTAAATCGATGGATAGAACTGCAAAATTAACTTTTTTTAGCAATTTAAACTAAATTTAACTTAATCTTATTAAACGAATTAGAAGAATTTATGTTACCGGGATTTAGTATTTGAAGAAAATAAAAATTAATTTTGCACTTTAATTAAATACTAAAATCCTTTTGAAAACAATTTCCAAAATCTGTCTATTATTTACGTTAACTTTCTTTTTCAGTTGCGGCACAACTTCAAAAATTACCGCATTAAAACCAGAGCCAGACGATGCGTCTCCATTAGTTTACGACAATACGCCTTCTTTTATAAGTATTCCTATTGCTATTAAATTGAAAGACATTGAAAATCAAACGAATAAATTAATGAATGGATTGATTTATGAAGACACCAAAATTGAAGATGACGATATTCAAATATCAATTTGGAAGCTGGCTCCCATTTCTATTACCAATTTAGATGGAAAGATTAAAACTGTTTTACCTTTAAAAGCGGCCATTAAATATAGAATTGGTACCGACAAATTAGGAATTGCATTGTACAGCACTCAAGAATTTAATTTAAACGGAAATATCACTTTATTGAGTGACGTGAAATTATCCAATTGGAAGTTGAGTACCAAAACAGAGTTTAAATCTTTGGATTGGAATGAAAGCCCAACGACTGTAGTTATGGGGAAATCGATACCAATTACTTATGTTATTAATCCTACGATAAAATTATTTAAATCGAAAATTGAGCGCACTATTGACGAAGCAATTGAAAGTTCAATGGATTTTAAACCTAATGTACTCGATGCGCTACAAAAAATTTGTACTCCTATACAAATGAATGAAGCCTTTGACACTTGGTTGCGAATTGTTCCTTTAGAATTATACGCTACAGATGCCCGCTTTATTAAAGATGATATTCAGTTGGCAATGGGATTGAAATGCAATATGGAAACTTTAATCGGTCAAAAGCCATTGACTAAATATGACAAAAACAAAATTGTATTAAAATCGGTTACCCAAATGCCGGATGCTATTTCTGCCAATATTGTTGCTGTTTCTAGTTACCAAGATGCTTCAAAAATTATCACTAAGAATTTTGCAGGTCAAGAATACGGTTCAGGAAGTAAAAAAGTTACGGTTCAAAACGTGGCTCTTTGGCATAAAAACGGAAAAATGGTTATTGCTTTAGACTTATTGGGTTATATTAATGGAACTATTTATTTAGCTGGAGTTCCACAATACAATGAAACAACGAAAGAAATTTATTTTGACCAATTGGATTACGTTTTGGATACGAAAAGTAGATTGATGAAAACAGCCAATTGGTTGGCTCAAGGTTTGATTTTGAAAAGAATTCAAGAGAGTTGTCGTTACTCAATTCAATCAAACTTAGAAGATGGAAAGAAAAGCATGATGAATTATTTGAAGAATTATTCTCCAATGCCAGGAATAGTAATTAATGGAAAAATTGATGCTGTTGACTTTCAAAAAATCCAATTGACAAATAAAGCAATTATTGCATTTATTAAAGTAAATGGCAATGTAACAGTCGCTGTTGATGGATTGAAATAACTATACTTTGATTTTCTTTTGGTACATTTTATATACTGCGAAGCAAACCAAGCCTACTAAAACGTATGGAATAACCATGAGGTAAACTATTCCGTCGTTAATTCCTTTGGCTTTGGCGGTATTTCCTTCACTTTCGAGGGCTGCTCTACACATTGCGCACTGAGCATTTGTTGCGATAGAGTAGAAAAAAATGAACAGAAAAAAGAATACCGCAATGATTAATTTCCTGTGACTTTTGACTTTTGACTTATGAACTTCGACTTTAATTAACATAATAAGGAGAAATCATAATGTATACAATTACGCCGGTTACAGCTACGTAAAGCCAGATTGGAAATGTGATTACAGAGATTTTTTTATGCTTATCAAATTTTTCAGCTAAAGCTCGAACATACGTTATTAAAACTAGTGGAATAGTTGCAATTGATAGCGTAATGTGAGAAATTAATATGAAAAAATAAACAAATTTTAAAGCTCCTGTTCCCCCGTATGGCGTTGAATCGGTGGTCATGTGATACACAATATATAAAACTAGAAATACTAGCGAGCACCCAATTGCAACTTTCATAAGCAACTCATGAAGCTTGCGATTGCCATTTTTAATTGCTATTACTGCCGAAATCAATAAAACAGCTGTAATACCGTTGATAGTCGCATAAATTGGAGGTAAAATTGGCATTGGAGAAACATTAAAGCCTAAATCTTTAAGTTTTACTTTGAATAGAACTGCAACAGCAACGGGAATTATTACTGATAAAGCGATGATCCAGTTATTGTATTTTTTTTCAATGTTATTTGTTTCCATAATTATTCTTTTAATAAAATTGCAATGTCTTGTTGTAGGTTTCTAACCCCTTCTTTTTCTAATCCGTCATAGTAAAGAATTGGATTTCCGAAGTTGTCTTTTCGACAACGAATATCGCCATTTTTATCTATTAATGCAAATAATCCTGAATGTTCGAAACCGCCATTTACTTTTGAATTTTGCCCTACATAGACATTGAATCCTTTATTTGCTAGTTCGAAAATTTTAGTTTTATCGCCTGTGAGAAAATGCCAATTTGCCGATTTTACTCCTAGTTTTTGGGCATGTTTTTTAAGCACTTCTGGAGTATCATTCTCGGGATTTATGGTGATTGATGCAATTGCGAAATTAGGATTTCCGAAAAAGGTGTTTTGAATTGTCATCATATTCAAATTCATTATTGGGCAAATTGATGGGCAGGTAGAAAAGAAAAATTCCAGTACATATACTTTTCCAGCGTACTCTTTATTGGAAACAAGTTGATTGTTTTGATCGGTAAGTTCAAATTTTGGAGCTGGACCGATGGTCAATAATTTTGAGTTTTCACCTGAAGAATGATTGGAAACGTTATCCAAACGATCGCCTTTAACTACTTCGCCATTTTTAACTCTATCAATAATTTTGGGAACTGCAAAGATTCCAAAAACTAAAATCACAAAAAAGATTCCTATATATGATTTATTTTTTATCATTTTCAAATTAGATTTGGCGTTCAGCGTTATGGTTTTTTTTCAAAGCTGCTCGGTATTCGTATAAAATAATTTTGAAATCGTCCAGCATAATATTTCCTAATTCAGCCGGAGAAGAAGTGTCATAACCTTCTTTGTATTCGCTTTTTTTCTT
>CALPLL020000204.1 GCA_943324395.2 Rhizobium sp. Q54 | reverse complement strand
GCTTTGGTCATTCCTCCTAATTCTTCAACTTCTTCAATTAATTTCCAAGCATTTTGAGCTATTTCATTGGTCAAACTTTCAACGTAATAGCTTCCTGCCCAAGGGTCGACCGTTTTCGTAATTTTAGTTTCTTCTTGTAAATATATTTGAGTATTTCTTGCTATTCTTGCAGAGAAATCGGTTGGTAAAGCAATTGCTTCATCCAAAGCATTGGTGTGTAAAGATTGTGTTCCTCCAAATGCAGCCGCCGTTGCTTCAATGCAAGTTCGAGCCACGTTATTAAAAGGATCTTGCTCAGTCAAACTCCAACCAGATGTTTGACAATGGGTTCTTAAAGCCAAAGATTTTTCGTCTTTTGGATTGAATTGTTTTACCAAATTTGCCCAAATCATTCTTGCGGCTCGCATTTTGGCAATTTCCATAAAATGATTCATACCAATTGCCCAGAAAAAAGAGAGGCGAGGGGCAAATTCATCAATTTTCATTCCTGTTGAAAGTCCTGTTCGAATGTATTCTAAACCGTCTGCTAAAGTATAAGCCAATTCAATATCGGCAGTAGCTCCAGCCTCTTGCATGTGATAACCTGAAATAGAAATCGAATTGAATTTTGGCATTTTTTTGCTTGTATATTCAAATATATCAGCAATTATTTTCATTGAGGGAGTTGGAGGATAAATATAAGTATTTCTGACCATAAACTCCTTCAAAATATCATTTTGTATCGTTCCTGAAAGTTGTTCGGGTTGTACCCCTTGTTCTTCTGCAGCAACAATATAGAAAGCCATAATAGGTAAAACCGCTCCGTTCATTGTCATAGAAACCGACATTTCATTCAACGGAATTTGGTCGAATAAAACTTTCATATCTTCAACAGTATCGATTGCTACTCCTGCTTTTCCAACATCACCAACAACGCGTTCATGGTCTGAATCGTAGCCGCGGTGAGTTGGTAAATCAAATGCTATGGAAAGTCCTTTTTGACCCGCAGCCAAATTTCTTCTGTAAAATGCATTGCTTTCTTCGGCGGTTGAAAAACCTGCATATTGACGAATTGTCCATGGTTTTCTAACAAACATTGTCGTATAAGGGCCACGTAAAAATGGGGCAAATCCAGCTCCAAAATCCAAATGTTCTATATTCTCAATATCCGATTTTGAGTAAGTTGGTTTTAGTAGAATATCTTCAGCAGTTTTAAAAGCCTCTGATTTCTTTTCAGTGCTTAAAACTTTTGAATTCTCTTTATCGAATAACGTAATATGTTGTAAATCTTTTCTTTTCATTATTCTTTACCTAATCTATCTTGCTCTATTTTTTCGGCTAATCTTTTTTCAATGATAGGCGTAATCAAAGTTTTTCGGGGATTTACTTTTACAAATGGAAACAATTCTAAATCGTGTTTCATTTTGTCGTCTTTGTATGGATATTTGTTGGTTCCTAACAAAACTTCTTTCCCTGAATCGAACAATTCTTGTTCTTTATCGGCGCTTTCTTGAATTTTTCTTTTGATTATTCCTTCATTCAATTGTTTCAGAAAACCGCCATTTGCTTCAATATCTTTAAATAAAAACAGTGCTTTTTCAGCCAATTGATGGGTAAGGCTTTCTATATAATAAGTTCCATCGGCAGGATTTTTAACCTTGTCGAAGTAGCTTTCATTTTTTAAAATTAATAGTTGATTTCTAGCAATTCGATCACCAAATTCATTGTCTTTATGGTATAATGCATCGTAAGGAAGATTCGAAATTGCATCGGCACCACCAATTATTGCCGACATACATTCAGTAGTAGTTCGCAACATATTTATATTATAATCGTAAATTGTTTTGTTTCTTTTTGTTGGAGTTACAACCAAATGACACTCTAAATTAGGATGGTATTCTTTAGCAATGCAATTAAATAATATTCTGTAAGCACGTAATTTTGCTATTTCAAAAAAGTAATTGGTTCCCACAGAAATCTTAAAAACTATCGGTTGGTTGAAAGTGGTTATTCGGTTTAAATATTCGTTTGCATGAGCAAGTGAATACGCCAATTCCTGAATCCTATTTGCTCCAGCATTTTGGTACAAGGAACTATTTATACTTATAATTGAGCTATTTGAAACTTGTTTTGAAAGAAGGTTTATAGTTTCAAAATTGTCTTTTTCTTCTGTTTTAAACCAATTTCCTTCTTTTGCTAATTGACCAATAGGATCGAGATTGTAATATATTTTTGCATTTCTCGATTTTGCTATGGTTTCAATTTTGGAAATGTAATTTACTGAAATGAAATTCAGGTTAAAGTAAATTTCACAAGTTTCTAAAGGGAGTTTTTCTAATAGTTTTGCAACATCAATTGCTTCATCTTCGATTGTGAAAATAATACTTTCAGCCCCACGTTCAATAGATTCTAAAGCTCTTTCGATTGATTTTTCAAGGTCGAAAACAAATATGTTTTGGCATATTTTAAATCCGTTTGCATTTGGATTTACGGGTAAATTTTCTTGTAAGTCGTCTTGGTTATAAAAAGGTTTTACCTTAATATTTTCTGGAGAATTCCAAATTAGTGCATCATTATAATCTTCGCCTTTGAGTTCGAATTGTATTTTTTGTTTCCACTGTTTGGAAGAAATAGGATCAAATTCAGAGAATAATGAATGTTTCATTTTGTTTATTTGTTTATCGTATCACCTTCATATTCAATGATAAATACATCTTCATTTGGTTTTTTCATATGATACTTTTCACGGGCGTATTTTTCTACTTGGTCTTGATTTTTTAGTAATTTGATATTCTCTTTATCTTTTCTTATTTCGTCTTGGTAGTATTTTTTATTGTCTTGCAATTCCTTCATTTGTTTATTGAGTTGCCTTTGATCCATGTAGGAATAATTGTCTAAAAATACCATCCACACTGCAAATAGAAGTGATATTAAAAGGTACTTGTTGCTCACAATTTTGAGCCAAGGTTTTTTTTGTTTTGTTTCTTCTAACGGATTTTCCATAGTAATTCTTAATATTTATAGCCCTGATGGAAGCGATATCCCTTGCTTTTTAGCAAGGATTTAGCGAACAGCAGGAAATTGCTCCAATAAAATATTGGTATAAAATTAATGAAAATTTTATAAAATTCTTTGATTTATTACCGCTCGGACCACATCTATAGCAACAGTGTTGTATTTATCGTTTGGAATAATGATATCGGCGAATGCTTTTGTAGGCTCGATAAACTGTTCGTGCATTGGTTTCAGTGTAGTTTGGTAACGGCTTAGGACTTCGTCCATGTCTCTACCCCGCTCCGCAATATCTCGTTTTAGCCTTCTGATTAAGCGTTCATCTGAATCGGCGTGAACATAAATTTTCACGTCAAAAAGATCCCTTAATTCGGCATTGGCAAGGATTAAAATTCCCTCTACAATCATTACTTTTCGAGGATGAGTGAAAACGGTATCGTCTGTTCTATTGTGAGTTACGAAAGAATAAACGGGTTGGTTGATGTTATTTCCTGCTTTTAATTCTTTCAAATGGGCTACTAAAAGTTCAAAATCGATTGCTCTAGGATGGTCAAAATTGATTAAGGAACGTTCTTCGAAGCTGAGATTATGGTTTTCTTTATAATAAGAATCTTGGGAAATAATTCCGACTTCAGTTTCTGGTAATTCATTCATTATTTGGTGAACCACGGTAGTTTTTCCACTTCCTGTTCCTCCAGCAATTCCAATTATTAACATAGATTTTATTTTAGTTAAGCAAAAATAACATTTTATATTATGAAATT
>CALPLL020000203.1 GCA_943324395.2 Rhizobium sp. Q54 | reverse complement strand
GGAATTCTTGTTGCCGAAAGTTTGGGATTACCATTTGTATATGTTCGTCCTGAGCCTAAAAAACACGGTCGATTGAATCAAGTGGAAGGGTATTTACAAAAAGGGCAAAACGTAATTGTAGTGGAGGATTTAATTAGTACTGGAAACAGTAGTTTGCTAGCTGTTGAAGCATTAAAAGAAGCGGGTGCAAATGTGAAAGGTATGGCTGCCATATTCAGTTATGGTTTTGAAGTTGCCTCTGAAAATTTCAAAAATGCAAATGTTGATTTATATACTTTAAGTAATTACGAGAACCTTTTACCATTGGCTGTAGCCAAAAGATACATTACCGAAGAAGAAGAAATCACCTTACAAGAATGGAGAAAAAGTCCATCTACTTGGGGAAAATAAATATCCTAAAATTCCAACTATTATGAATTTAGAAAGTCCAAAAGTTACCCTTCAAAATAATGCAGTTTATTTGTTTAATGCGCTTTGTGATGTGAACAATTTTGAGAAATTAATGCCGGACAGCATTGCAAAATTCGAAGTTACCGATGCCGATTCGTTTATTTTTGGATTAAAAGGAATGCCTGAAATTAAACTGAGAATGAAGGACAAAACGCCCAATTCTAAAATTGTTTTGGGAGCTGCAAGTGATAAATTACCGTTTACACTTACTGCCAATATTGAGGAGATATCGGAAACTTCAGCAGCAATCCAATTGGTATTTGAAGGAGAATTTAACGCGATGATGGCGATGATGATAAAAGGACCAATAACCAAATTCATTGAGACTTTATCTGAAAACATGTCTAAATTATAAGTTCAATTGACCTTAGTAAAGCAACTGAATTTCTTTAATTCCAAAAGTTTCAATAGTATCGTTCTCTAATTTTACTTCCAATTTTCCTGAAGAATTTACGCCTTGAATTATTCCCATGAATTGATTTCCATCGGGCAATGAAAAAGCCATTGGAATTCCTATTTTAAATAAATTGTGGTTATAGCTGTTCCATAATTGTGCAGCCGATTTATTTTGGAGTAAATCACAATTCAATTTCAAACATTCTATCAATTGGTTTAGGATACTATCTTTATCAAATTCCTTTTTTGAAATTACTGCCAAAGAAGAAGCTTTAGGAAGATTATCAAAATTCAATTGGTTAACGTTCAATCCTACACCGATAATTGATAAAATTTCTCCATTATTCTTGATGGTATTTTCAATTAATATTCCAGCGATCTTTTTATTGTCTGACAATATGTCGTTTGGCCATTTTATAGTTATATTAGGAATATTATTTTTTTCTAATGCAGTTAAAATAGACAAAGCAACTGCAACATTAAGATCAAAAATTTCATTAATGTTGTTTAATTTATTTTTTACTAGAACGCTAAACATCAGGTTTTTTCCAGTTTCAGAATCCCATTTTGATCCCATTTGACCTTTCCCATGAGATTGATTTTCAGCCGTAACCACCGTAAAATTCTCAAGTGATTGCTCACCTGACAACCTCTTCAGAAAGTCGTTGGTTGAATCTATGGCATCGAGTTTGATTAATTTCATAAAGTAAAATGGGATTATCTTATTTAAACTTGTGTTAAGTTTCAAAATTAAGTACAAAAAATGGTAACTTTGCAAAAAATATAAAATTATTAAATGGCTAAAAAGAATAATAGCAATGATGTTTTGTTAACAAACATTATTAAAGGGATTGAGGAAGTAAAAGGAAATGATATAGATATTTTAGATTTAAGAGCAATTGATAATTCAGCTTGTGATTATTTTGTAATTTGTAATGGAAATTCAAACACTCAAGTTACCGCAATTGTAAATTCAGTTCAAAAAACAGTTTCAAAAGAAATAAAAGATAAACCTTGGCATGTGGAAGGAATGGAGAATGCAGAATGGGTTTTAATGGATTATGTGAATATTGTGGTTCACGTATTTCAAAAAAATATTAGAGAATATTATAACATTGAAAGTCTTTGGGGTGATGCAAAAATCACATCAATAGAAAATAAATATTAAGAAATTAATTAAATGGCTTCAGAAAACAATCAAAATCCTAAGAAAATAAAAATTAGTCCTTGGCTAATTTATGGTGTAGTTGCACTGATATTTTTATTTATAAGCTTTATCACTGGTGGTTCAAGTTTTGAGGAACCAATGAAAACATCGTCATCAAAATTCAACGAATACCTTGAAAAAGGGCAAGTTGGAAAAGTTATCGTATACAATAAAACCGAAGCTGAAGTATATTTAACTCCTGAGGCTTTAAAAGATCCTGTTCATAAAGCTGTTGCAAATGATATGCTGAACCGTCCTAGTAAAGGTCCTCATTATACATTAGAAATTGGTAACGATGAGATTTTTCAAAATAAGTTGGAGGCTGCTGTAACTCAGAAAAAATTAAGAGAATATAGCTTCTTACCAAAAAGCAATTGGGGCGATTTATTGCAAATGATTTTGCCGTTTTTACTTATTCTAGGGTTATGGATTTTCATCATGCGAAGAATGAACGGCGGTGCTGGTGGCGGTGGCGGCGGACAAATTTTCAATATCGGAAAATCAAAAGCAAAATTATTTGACGAAAAAACCGATATCAAAACTACTTTCAAAGATGTTGCTGGACTTGAAGGAGCGAAAGAGGAAATTCAAGAAATAGTAGAATTCTTAAAAAACCCTGAAAAATATACCAATTTAGGAGGTAAAATTCCAAAAGGAGCCTTGCTTGTAGGACCTCCAGGAACGGGTAAAACATTATTGGCGAAAGCCGTAGCTGGAGAAGCGCAAGTACCCTTTTTCTCTTTATCAGGATCTGATTTTGTTGAAATGTTTGTGGGTGTAGGTGCTTCAAGAGTAAGAGATTTATTTAAACAAGCCAAAGAAAAATCACCTGCAATCATATTCATTGATGAAATTGATGCAGTGGGAAGAGCTCGTGGAAAAAACAACATGTCGGGAGGAAATGATGAACGTGAAAACACATTAAATCAATTGTTAACCGAAATGGACGGATTCGGAACTAATTCAAATGTTATTGTATTGGCAGCGACCAATAGAGCAGATGTTTTGGACAAAGCTTTAATGAGAGCGGGACGATTTGACAGACAAATTTTTGTTGATTTACCAGACATTAGAGAGCGAAAAGAAATATTTGAAGTTCACCTTGCGCCATTGAAAAAAGTGGAAGGATTGGACACCGACTTCTTAGCAAAACAAACACCGGGATTTTCTGGTGCTGATATTGCCAATGTTTGTAACGAAGCCGCTTTAATCGCAGCAAGAAACAACAAGACTGCTGTTGACAAGCAAGATTTTCTTGACGCCGTAGATAGAATTGTAGGTGGATTAGAAAAGAAAAATAAAATAGTTACACCAGATGAAAAGAGAGCTATTGCAGTTCATGAAGCTGGTCACGCAACGGTGAGTTGGATGCTAGAACATGCAGCACCTTTGATAAAAGTAACTATTGTTCCTAGAGGTCAAAGTTTAGGTGCTGCGTGGTATTTGCCAGAAGAGCGTTTAATTGTTCGCACAGAGCAAATGCTAGATGAAATGTGTGCTACAATGGGAGGAAGAGCTGCTGAAAAAGTAGTTTTCGATAGAATTTCAACGGGTGCATTGAGCGATTTAGAAAAAGTTACTAAACAAGCCAGAGCAATGGTGACTGTATATGGATTAAATGACAAACTTGGAAATATAACTTATTATGATTCTTCAGGTCAAAGTGAATATAGTTTTTCAAAACCATACTCTGAAGATACTGCAATGGTAATTGATAAAGAAATTTCAACGCTAATTGAAAG
>CALPLL020000202.1 GCA_943324395.2 Rhizobium sp. Q54 | reverse complement strand
ACTGCTTCCTTTGTAGGTATTTTGGTATTATTTGGCGAAGCTTTTCTACTAGCCTCAACTGCTTTTCTATTGGCTTCAGCTGCTTTTCTATTGGCTTCAGCAATGGCTTCACGTATTAAACGATCTATTTTTTGATCGATAGCTCGTGTTTCTTGTTGCTTTTTCTTGATTTCAGCGCTGTATTTTTTCTTGTCTTTTTTGATTGAATTTGCTAAAATTTCTTGTTCTTGTCTTTCTTTTTGAAGTTCCAAACGTTCTTTTTCATTCTCTTCAATCAATTTTTGTTTGGCTGTTTTTTGGACTACAATTTTCTCATTATAATCAGTAAGTTCAAATGTTTTATCTTTAATTTCAACACCCTGCGTCTTTCTATAGCTTGCATATTGTTTCATATACTGCGCTCTTTTATAGGCTTGAAGGAAATTTTCTGAGGATAATAAAAACATGGCGCGACTTTGTTCTGATCTGCTTTTATAGGATTTTACAATCATTGCGGCATAATCCTTTTTTAAGATTTCCAATTCTCTTTTTAATCGATTAATTTCCAACTGATTTAAATAAATGTCATTACTTAACAATTTTGTTTGTTTTTCAGTTGTATTTATTAATTTTTCTTTCAGTTTTATTTTATTTGATTGTATTACAATTAGAGTCGTGACTGATTTTTCCTTTTTCTTGGTTGCTTGCAACAGTTCTTCGGTTTCACGAATTTCCTTTTGGATTTGAGCTTTTCGTTCTTCCAATTTTTTTTGCTGGTCTTCCGGTTGTGCCCAAACTGAACAAGTGATGAAGAGGATTAAAAAACTATAAATAAATTTTGACATATTGATGTTGTTTTTCTGCAAATTTAATTAATAAAAATTCTTTCATACGAATTTGGAACAGAATATGGAAAAGAAAGTTCTTCGTTAAATGAAACAGTATTGTAATTGATATTGATTGTTGTTTTTTCAGATTTCTGATTGGCTTCAATTGCAATTCCAGTTGGTAAATTATATTCCACAGCCGATTTACGTGCGGGATAAATTACTTGCAACATTCTTTCTAATGCTGGTTGAGAAATCGCTTCCTGTTTTAATAAATAATTATCACCAGATAAATAGAACGTTTTGCTGATATTTGAATTTGAACTAGTTTCTAATTTATAGTTGTTTTCTACTAAAGTTAAATTGTATTTTCCATTTTTCAAATTATCAAATGCTTCTCCTAAAAGTAAGTTTTGAACTTTTTGAAAGTCCAATTCTGCACCTAACAATTTACTTAAAGCTGAATAATTTCCGTCAAAATAACTACTGTTTAATTTCTCATAATACTGAACTTTCTCAGGGGTTATTAATGCTTTAGCCATTGTAATTCCTAATATTCGAATACTAACTAAAATAATTTCGTCCTTCTTAATTTTGATTTCAGCAGTTACATTTTGAGAAAGATTAGAATCTTTATAATTCACACTGGACTTGATGTAAAGTGTGTTGAAATTTAATTTATTTTTATAATGATTGTCAATTATTTTTTCAGCGGATAGTTTGTCATTTGCAACTTTTTCAGCAACTACAGCTTTTTTTGCTGAGCAGGAAACAAGCAGACAAAATGATAGTAAACCAATATATTTTTTCATTATTTTTTGTTTTTTAAAGCACTTTCTGCTTTTGAAAAATAGTATTCTTTTTTCTTCATATCTCCCAAACCATTGTACGCTTCTCCCAATTGAATGTTGAAATTAATTTCTAATTCTGGGTCATCAATAATAAAATCTAACCCAGATTCAAGTATGTTTTTCGCTTTTTTAAAAACGCCTTTTTGGTTAAACGCTAAACCCGAATAATAATAAAATTGAGGTTGCGTTGGATAAATTTGTAGGAATACCTCCGTTTTCTTTTCTATAACGTCAAAATCTCCTTTTTCAGTATAACACTCTAACAAAAGTAATGCCGTTTCTAATTCATCCGGAATTTTATTCAATTGGATTTCATAGAACCGAATCGCTTTTTCCCAGTTCTTTTTGCTATGATAAAATTTTCCTAATTCTTTGGCAACTTCAACCGATTTATCAGTATCAAAATAGGATACAGCCTTTTCTAAATCTGAATCATATTGGGGTTTATCTTTAATAAAAAGCAGAAATTCATTCAATATTCTGTGTTTTATTTTCTGATCTATTTTCAAACTTCCTAAAACAAAGTTCATTGCTTTTACTGCATTTTTGCCATCATTATTTTTTAAATACGATTTAAATAAGCTCACTTTTGCCCAATCAGAATTTGGAATTTCCAACTCTAGTTTCTTTGCAATTTCTTGCGCTAAATCTTCTTGATTTTCTTTATTGTATAAAAAAATTAATGCCACATAATTTGATTCCTCTTTTGGATTTTTCTTTATTTGAGCTAACAAATTAATACGTTCTGAGCTATGGTATTTTGGATCTTCAAGAATTTTAGCTTTATAAATAGTTCTTATTTCTAATTTTCCAACTTGATCATTTAGTTCGTTAATTAGCTCTAATGCATTATCAAATTGGTCGGTATTCATGTAAAGAGAAACCAAGTCTTCTTTGTAATCCTTTTTGAATTCTATTAGTTTTAAAACGATAGGAATTGCTTTTTCAAATTCTTTATTTTCATAACAAACATCATACATTCCAACCCAAAACCAGCGATTATTTGGATCTATTTTTGTCGCTTTTTCAAATGATTCGTAGGCTTTTTTGTACTCTTTTTGCTCAAAATAGTTCTTTCCTAATTCAAAATAAATGGTTGCGTTTTCTGGCTGAATTTTTAAGCATTTTTCTAATTCGATAATTGCTTTGTCATAATTTTCAATTCCTTTTTGCTTTAACGATTCATAGAAAGAATCTTGAAAATCATCTTTTTCCATTGCTACATCCTCTGGCGAATTTTGCGCCCAAAGCGATGCTGTATTGCATTGCAAAACAGTAAAAAGAAATAGGAAAAGTAGCTGTTTCATTTATTCTAAAACGGAGTAATCTCCAATACTGATACTTGTAAAATTTCCATCAAAACTAGCAAAACTGCCAATCATCGCGTTGTCTAAATTGGCGTTTTTTATGACAGATTGATTTTGAACTAAGCTATTTTTTATAGTTGCATTTTGAACCGTACATCCTTTTCCTAAAGAAACATTTGGACCTACAGTTGCGTTCACCAATTTTACATTTTCACCAATAAAACAAGGCTGAATGATGGTGCTGTTTTCACAAATAACAGAAGAAGCAACTAGATTTTCGCCATCGGCATGTAGAAATCCTAAGAGTCTTGAATTGGTTTCGACAGTTACATTTTTGTTTCCGCAATCCATCCATTCGTCTACTTTTCCGGGAACAAATTTCAATCCTTTTACCTTCATGTTTTCAAGTGCGTCTGTCAATTGATATTCTCCACCTTTAACAACATTATTATCTAATAAATATTGTAATTCGGCACGTAAAGTTTCCCCTGATTTAAAATAATATATTCCGATTATTGCAAGGTCAGATACAAACTCTTTTGGTTTTTCTACGAAGTCAACAATTTGGTTATTTTCATTCAATTGTACTACTCCAAAAGCACTTGGATCTTCCACTTGTTTTACCCAAATCACACTATCGGCAGAGGTATCAAGAGAAAAATCGGCTCTAAAAAGGGTGTCGGCATAGGCAACTACAATTGGCCCTTGCATTGATTCCTTAGCACATAGAATAGCGTGAGCCGTTCCTAAAGCTTCATTTTGATAGCAAATAGTTCCTTTTGCACCTAATTTTTCGGCGATTGCAATAAGTTCCACTTCTACTTGTTTTCCAAAATCTT
>CALPLL020000201.1 GCA_943324395.2 Rhizobium sp. Q54 | reverse complement strand
GCAGTACGTGCACGTAACTGACGAACAGTTCCTGTTTTATCAAATTTTCTTTTATAGCGCTTTAATGCTCTATCGATATTTTCTCCGTCTTTAATTGGTATAATTAACATAATATAGACACCTCCTCTCGTTAAGGGTGCAAATGTAAACTATTATTTTAAATTATGAGTTATAAATCAGAAAATTATTTAACCGCCAGCTTGTAATCCTGTTTGTCTATTATCATTTTGGATAAAATCTCTTTAAGAATTTCTGATGTACCGCCACCAATTGGTCCTAAACGGCTATCTCTAAACAATCGTGCTAAAGGATATTCTTCCATATAGCCATAACCGCCTAACATTTGTAGACAACTATAAATGGTTTCGTCTGCTACTTTAGTAGATTTTAATTTAGCCATAGTAGCCTCTTTAACTACATATTCGCCTTTGTCTAATCGGGCTGCGGCCGCATAATTAAATATTTTACAATGCTCCACATCAGTAGCATGTTCAACCATAGTATGTCGTAACGCTTGAAATTTATTGATTTTTGTTCCAAATGCTTCTCGCTGGGACATATAATCTATCGTATAATCAATCGCATATTCCGCTCTTGCATGTGCATTTATAGCCATAATTAATCTCTCGAAAGCAAAATGTTGCATTATATAAGAAAAGCCTTTTCCTTCTTCACCCATTAGATTTTCTTCTGGAATGGCAACATTATCAAATGCAATTTCTGCAGTATCGGATGCTCTCCAGCCTAGCTTATCCAACTTAGTAGCCGAAATTCCTTTTAAATTAGTATCCATCAAGAAAATACTAATGCCTTTATTTCCTAGTTCCGGACTTGTTTTGGCAGCAACTACATAATAATCTGCATATACACCATTAGTAATAAAAGTTTTAGACCCATTAATTACATATTTATTATCGACTTTTACAGCTGTTGTTCTCATTCCTGCAACGTCACTTCCGCCAAAAGGCTCTGTGATACATAAAGCGCCTATTTTATCACCCAAAATACTTGGCGCTAAATAATCTTGTTTAATTCTTTCGTCTCCTTCAGCATTTAAATGCGTCATTGCTAAATAAGCGTGAGCCCAAATAGCTGCAGCAAAACCAGAGGATTTAATTTTTTGAAGTTCCTCTAGAAAAACTACGGTATAAAATAAATCTAAATTCATCCCTCCATACGATTCTGGATAAGCAATTCCAAAAAAGCCCATTTCGCCAAATTTCTTCCAAATAAAGCGCTCAATTGTACCTGTTTTTTCCCATTTTTCTATGTGTGGCACCACTTCTTTTTGTAAAAAGTCTTTTAAACTTTTTCTAAATAATTCGTGTTCTTCTGTAAAATAAATCGAATTCATAGGGGGTTTTTTATTGTATTATTTATAATTCCAAATATAAACTAATAATCTCTAATTTTTCGATTGGAAAACCGTTAATTTTTGTTAAATCCTCAGAATTTTTAAAATTACCATTCATACTTCTATAAGTTACAATTGCTTTTGCCAAAGTGTATTTAAAATAAGGAAACAACATAAGCTCTTTTATTGAAGAATTATTAATGTCTATTTTCTTTATTTTAGGCAAAGTTGCAACTTTGAAATGCTCGTTCAAACTAAAAATCACTTCAGGTGAAAGCCCCCAAATATCTCCCATTTGCTTCATGCTTACAAATCCTCCTAAGATTTCTTTTTGTTTCAAAATTCGATCGGATAATGCTGGTCCAATTCCAAATATTTTTATCAAATCTTCTTTTGTAGCCTGATTGATATCTAACATGACTATCTTTTCCGTTTTCTTTACAAAAGGCTTAAAATTATTGGATTTACGATCATTAACCCATTCTGGAAATTTAAAGTAAGGCGAAATAGCATTTAATAAGGAATCGGAAACTTGAGTCACTTTTTGAAATTCTGAGGCTGAATTTACATATTGATTGGTTTTTCTAAAATTCAAAAGCCGATCAATTTCAGCAAACGACATTCCTAATTTACTTCCTTTATAGTCGGTAATAAAATTGGGATTGAACGGATATACTTTAGGAATATAATTTTGCTTTTCTACTTTTAAAGAATCAACTGTAGTTTGTAATGAAATCCATTTTTGTTTTTCAGAATCCTTCTCTTTATATGAACTTGGTTCTAAATAGAAAAATGCAAATTGGCAAATTACGCACAACAGCACTAAAAGAAAAATCCCACTTCTTTGTGATTTTGAATATTGGAAGTAGGATTTTAATTTCATAATATTAGTTTTATAAGTCAAAAACGGAACTCCGTTTTGCTCGAATTAAATCTTTTAGTCGCCACCAAAAAGCCAATGTAAGATAAACTCCAAACCAAAGTCCTGCGGTAACAAACGATATGTAAATAAAAAATAATCTTACGCTATTGGCTCGCATTCCTAACAAATCAGCAAGCCGCGAAGAAACATGAAAACCGTGTTTCTCGAAAAAGTATTTTAAGCGAAGTATTAATTTCATTGCAATCAATTTATATCACTACAAATTTAGCATTTATACTTCAGATTTCAATAATTCCATTCCAATTGCACAATCTAAACATCGAATTTTATTACAATATTCATTTTTCAATTGCAATAAAGCTTGCGTTTCAAAGGCGTTTTGTGCTTTTAGTCCAAAAGAAGAAAACTTATCGATAATTGCATTTACTTCCGGCTGGACTTGGTTTAATAACGTTATTAATTTCTCCGATATTTCTTTGCCTTGGCTTTTGGCGTAAGCAAATTGTAACGGAATAATGGTATTTATAATCAATAAATCGATGAAAGATTTTGACAATGTTTTCCTTTTTATTGGACTGATTTTATCAAATTGATAATGTGTTTCCCAATATTCTGATACCGATTTATCGAAAATTTTATAAATGGCGGTCACATTATCGGCTTTTATAATTTTTGAAAATAACTGTTGTTGACAATAATATACGTTGGCCAACTGCGAAACTCGTATCGTTGGAAAATTATCAGGTCGATGTTTGAAAAATTGTAACGGAGTAAAGGAATTCGATTGTAATTGGTATTTATGAACCAAATAATCATAGTTCGTTTTTAGCTTTTTATAATACTGATCTTCTTTTTTTATTTCTAATAATCCCGCGATTCCAAATAGCAAACTTTCTAAATTAAATAAATTGTTTCCTTCTTTACGAATGATTGAAAACGGAATTGAATTGGCCATATCATATAAGGAATCACCATTGGTATTTAAACCAAAATTTTTGGCTAATTGGCAAAACAGGATCGCATCCCAATCTTGAATTGTGCTTTCCGCTAAATCAAAAATAGGTTTCGATTTTCTTTCTAAACGTTCAAAAAACAAGCGTTCTTGCCAACTCAACATAATAAATGAATTGACAAACTCAATTTGTTTCTCACAATAAATCCAAGATTTAGGGGAAACTAGTGAATGATAATTGTTTAGTGTTTCCTTAGAAACTAAATCTTTAAGAATTAATACTGGAATTTCGGTATTGTTTTTTCTGTATATTTCAACATCATGCTCCCAAACTACATGAAGAATTACACTATCATAATTGGAATCTCGTTCATGATGGTGCGCATACCAATCGGAGGATTTGAGGTGAATTTCAACATTCCCGGCCCATTTTTGATTTTCAATTGTAATTTGGGAATTAAAAAAATCAGGACCTGCGAGTTGCAAGTAACTTCCAGAATTTTCAATAGTGAGTTTCTCCCCGTTAGAAGTAGTTAAATTCGAGGTGTCGAATTTCTTGAATTTCCACAAATAGTGCAGGAAATCTTCTTTCATTTTAAATGGCGTATAGTAGTTGTAATT
>CALPLL020000200.1 GCA_943324395.2 Rhizobium sp. Q54 | reverse complement strand
TAATGGAAACTACAACAATAATCGACCTGGAAAGGTTTTAAGTAAATAAAATATTCATTCAAAATAAAAAAAATGCAAATAAAAAAAGTAGTACTTCTCCTCCTCTATCTGGTTTATCCACAAACAAAATGTTTATCACAAACATTGTACGGTACAAACAGTTATGTGGAGTATCAAGTTGGAACTTTACCTATTGTTATATCGGTTCCACATGGAGGTTTTAGAATTCCAACTTTAATTCCCGATAGAACTTGTAATGATCCTGTAACAGTTACGGATGCCTATACTATTGAAACTGCTGAAAAAATTTCTGCTGTACTTTTCGCAGCTACGGGCTGTTATCCTCATATTATTATTTGTAATTTAGATCGCTCTAAATTAGATTGCAATAGAAATTTAGCTGATGGTGCCTGCGATAATTTACAAGCAAGGACTGCTTGGAACGAGTATCATAATTTTATTACAATGGCGCTAAATACAGCCAATTCTCAATACAATAACAAAATACTTTTTATAGATCTTCATGGTCACGGCCATACCATTCAACGAATTGAATTGGGTTACTTATTGAGTGGTGCAGAACTTAGATACACTGATGCAACTCTAAATACGTCAACCTATATTAATCAAAGTTCAATAAAAAATTTAGCTTTAAACAATAGCAATAATTATACCCACACACAATTATTGCGCGGACCAAGTTCATTTGGGACTTTACTAACCAATGAAGGGCTTCCGGCGGTTCCTAGTCAGCAAGATCCCTATCCATTATCTACAGAAAGTTATTTCAATGGTGGTTATACCACTGAAACCCATACCTGTTTTAATCCTGCGGTTACTACTAATGGATTTCAAATGGAATTGAATTATGAAGGGGTTAGAAATAGCAATTCGAACAGAACGCTTTTTGCCGAAAAATTCAAAAATGTAGTGCTAAACTATTTAAACACCCATACAAATGTGGTTTTAGGTAGTTGTACGCCCTTAGCAATTGATGAAAATAATGAATCACAATTTATTTTTTATCCAAATCCAATAAACGATGTGTTGAATTTATCTTGTTCTCAAGATATGAATACGTTAAAAGTAATTAATATTATTGGTCAAGAATTGTTTAATAAAGAAGTAAATTCAAACAAAGTACAAATTGATTTATCTAATTTTTCAAGTGGTACTTACTTCATTCATGTGACTACTGGAAAAACAATAAAAACAGTTCGAATTATAAAAAGATAATTTGAATTATATCAATTAATTATGAAAGCCTCGCAAATGTGAGGCTTTTTAATACAGCTAATTATAAAGTATCTATGGGATATTAAAAAATATTTAAAATTATTTTATTTTTATTGTTATATTGAAAAAGATTTGTTTACATTTGCTTTTTGTTAAAATCATTACATTATTGTTAGTGTTTTAAACAAAGTGCTGAATTATTATTAAAGTATTTTTTTGTTGTTAATCTCTCCCAAATAATTCAGGAGATTTTAAATTTAAAATATGAAGAATTTTACATCTATTATTATTGTTTTGATTATTATTCGCATTATGTGACGAGTCAGGACAATTATATAACTATATCAACCTTTCTCTAACAAAATTGAGAAAGGTTTTTTTTTAACTAAAAATTACTAAATATGTATTTTAACGAACAAACAATCATTTTTTTAAACGGAAAGTTTGTGAAAGCACAGGAATCTAATACCGATTTGTATTCACAAACACTTCATTATGGATATGGTGTTTTTGAAGGAATTAGAGCTTATAACACACCAAATGGAGTAAAAATTTTTAAAGCAAAAGAGCATTATGATAGATTAAAAAAATCATGCGAATTAATTAACATTCCTTTTAACTATTCGATAGAAGAATTAATAGAGCATACCTATAAATTATTACAAATCAATAACTTTAAAGATGCCTACGTTCGTCCTTTAATATTCTGTAGCCCAAATATGAATTTGACCAAACCAAATGAAGTATCATTAATGATTTGTGCGTGGGAATGGGGTGCTTACTTAGGAGAAAAAACATTGAACCTTTGTATATCATCCTATTGTAGACCTCATCCTCGGTCTACACAAATTGAAGCCAAGGTATGTGGAAATTATGTAAATTCTATTTTAGCTTCCTCCGAAGCTAAATTTAAAGGGTTTGATGAAGCTCTTTTATTAGATTCCGATGGTTTTTTAGCAGAAGGTCCCGGTTCAAATTTATTTTTTGAAAAAAATGGAAAATTGCATACTCCGAAAAAAGGAAATATTTTACCTGGAATTACTAGAGCCACAGTATTTGAATTATGTCAAAAATTAGATATTACATTAGTGGAAGGTGAATATCAAAAAGAAGATTTGTCAAATGCTGACAGTGCTTTTTTATGCGGAACAGCCGCAGAAATTATTGGTATTAATTCCATAGAAAATAAGTCCTTCCCTGTTATTTGGGAAAATTCACTTGGAAAAAAATTACAAACTGCCTATAAAAATCTTGTACTTGAAAAAGTATAATTAAAAACATGGAATTAAACAAATACAGTAAAACAGTTACTCAAGACCCCACACAACCAGCAGCACAAGCAATGCTTTATGGCATAGGACTGGATGATAAAAAATTAGCACAAGCATTTGTAGGAATTGCGTCTATGGGGTATGATGGAAACACTTGCAACATGCACCTAAACCATCTTTCATCCTATATTAAAGAGGAGATAAATGCTCTGGAAATGACCGGACTAATTTTTAACACTATTGGAATTAGTGATGGAATTACCAATGGAACAGATGGTATGCGTTACTCTCTAGTTAGTAGAGAAATAATTGCAGATAGTATTGAAAGTGTTGTTGCTGGGCATTATTATGATGGCGTAATTGCAGTTCCTGGTTGCGACAAAAATATGCCTGGTTCAATAATTGCAATGGGAAGATTAAACCGTCCATCAATAATGGTTTATGGTGGCACGATTGCACCTGGAAAATATCAAAATAAAGATTTAAATATTGTTTCAGCCTTTGAAGCATTAGGAGAAAAAATTGCCGGAAAGATCTCAGAAGAAGATTTTAAAGGAATAATAAAGAATGCATGTCCCGGAGCAGGCGCCTGTGGTGGTATGTATACTGCAAATACTATGGCAATTGCAATAGAAGCATTAGGAATGAGCCTTCCCTACTCTAGTTCAAATCCTGCAATTAGTCAGGCAAAAATTGAAGAATGCAAAGATGCTGCAAGTAAAATGAGAATTCTTTTAGAAAATAATATTTGCCCTAAGGATATTATGACCTATGATGCATTTGAAAATGCAGTAACTACCCTTATCGCTCTTGGAGGTAGCACCAATGCAGTCTTACATATTATTGCTATGGCAAAAAGTGTTGGAGTACAATTTAATCAAGATGATTTTCAAAGAATTAGTGATAAAACTCCATTAATTGCCGATTTCAAACCCGGTGGTAATTACTTAATGCAAAATTTATTTGAGGCAGGTGGAGTTCCAATGGTATTGAAATATTTACTTAAAAAAGGAATGCTTAAAGGCAATTGCATGACTGTTACTGGTAAAACATTAGCAGAAAATTTAGAAAGTGTAACTGAAATTGATTTTAATGTTCAAAACATTATTCGTCCTTTAGAAAATCCATTGAAGGCAACAGGACACCTTCAAATATTATATGGAAATCTAGCAGAAAAAGGCTCGGTTGCAAAAATATCAGGGAAAGAAGGTGAAAAATTTACAGGTCCTGCCAAAGTTTTTGATGGAGAAAAACAACTTATTAAAGGGATTGAAGATAAAAAAATTGCTGCTGGAGATGTTGTGGTTATTCGCTATGTAGG
>CALPLL020000199.1 GCA_943324395.2 Rhizobium sp. Q54 | reverse complement strand
TTTCTTTAAGCAAAAAAACATTTTCTTTGTACATCAAAAAAAAGTAAAATTCATACTATATATATGACAAACTTCAATTTTAATAAATGGAATACCATTTTAGGTTGGATCACATTTGCAATAGCATTAACCACTTATACACTTACCGTAGAGCCAACAATGAGTTTTTGGGACTGCGGAGAATATATCGCTACCGCGGCTAAACTTGAAGTTGGTCACCCTCCTGGAGCTCCTCTTTTTCAAATGATTGGAGCCTTTTTTGCTATGTTTGCAACCGATGTAAAACACATTGCATTAATGGTAAATATGATGTCGGTTTTTTCAAGTGCCTTCACTATTTTATTTCTTTTTTGGTCTTCTACACTTTTAATTAAAAAAATAGTTAATTCTGTTGCTAATTCTAATAATTACGAAAGTTCTAACGAACCAATTTCTAAAAATAATTCCATTGTAATTTTAGGAAGTTCTTTTATTGGTTCCTTAGCTTTTACTTTTTCAGATAGTTTTTGGTTTAATGCCGTAGAAGCAGAAGTTTATGCCATGGCTACCTTATTTATCGCTTTGTTATTTTGGCTTGGATTGCGTTGGGAGCAAGACATGAATACACCTCGCGGAAATAGATGGTTGTTGCTAATATCATTAGTTGTAGGGCTTTCATTTGGGGTTCACTTTATGGCATTATTAACTATTCCTGCTATTGGATTTTTGTATTTTTTCAAAAATTATAAAACCGTAACTTTTAAAAATTTCATTATTGCAAATGTTGTTGTAGTGGCAGTTTTACTATTTATATTCAAATTGTTATTGCCTTTGACCATGGCGTTTTTTGGTAAAGCAGAAATATTCATGGTTAATAGCCTAGGATTACCATTTGATTCAGGTACAATTTTTGTTATTTTACTACTTATTGCTTTCTTTTATTATGGTATAAAATACACAAAATCAAAAGGATATGTATATATAAATACTTTGATTTTGTGCGTATTATTTATCTTCATTGGTTTTTCAACTTGGATGATGTTGCCTATTCGTGCTAATGCAAATACCGTAATCAACGAGAATAAACCATCGGATGCTGCTGAAGTTTTAGCCTATTATAACAGAGAACAATACGGGGTTAATCCTTTATTTTACGGACCACAATATTCTGATACATTTGCTGGTTTAGACAAAGAAACACCTTATTTAGATAAAGCTCCAAACTACGAAAGAGATTATAAAACGGGGAAATATATAATTACCAATAATTATAAAAATGCTGAACAAAACAGCGACGACAATCAGAAAGCGATTTTACCTCGTTTGTGGAGCACGGAACACGTAGAAAATTATATGGATTTTACGCATCCTTTAGAATTTCGTATGAATCCAAATTATGCTTATGAGGACGATTTAGGTCAATATGGAATTGACATCGACAAACTTTCAGAAGAAGATGTTGCAAAAGCCAGTGCTCAATTGAGAGATGAAGTTGAAAAAACAGTTAACGAATTTAAAGCTGCTTATGCCGCTAAGAAAGTGGACAATGGTGATTACATTACTTTTTTAAAGACTTATGGCGATTACCTTATTATTGAGAAACCTACAACTGCGGATAATTTCAGTTTTATGTTCGAATACCAATTTGGATACATGTATTGGAGGTATTTAATGTGGAATTTCACTGGTCGTCAAAATGACAACCAAGGTAATTATGATTTGGTTGATGGAAATTGGCTGAGTGGAATTGACTTTATCGATGAATTCCATCTTGGCCCTCAATACGATTTACCTTCTGATACAATAAATAATAAAGGTAGAAATGTTTATTACTTTATTCCGTTTTTATTAGGATTAATTGGACTTATTTATCATGCCTATAAAAATCAAAAAAGTTTTTACGTTCTTTTAGTATTGTTTTTATTCACAGGATTAGCCCTCAAAGTGTATTTAAATGAAAGGCCTTTTGAACCTCGCGAAAGAGATTATGCTTTAGTTGGATCGTTTTATGTTTTTGCAATTTGGATTGGTATTGGAGTTTACGCAATTTATGATTTGCTGAAAAATTACTTACAACCAAAATTTGCTGGACCAATTGTATTAGCATCCACAATGTTAGGTGCACCGCTATTAATGGCTTCTCAAAATTGGGATGATCATGATCGTTCTGGAAAATTCACTGCTATTGCATTGGCAAAAAACTATCTAAATTCATGCGATAAAAATGCCATTTTATTTACTATAGGTGATAATGATACTTTCCCACTTTGGTACGCACAAGAAATTGAGAACGTTAGAACTGACGTTAAAATAGTAAATACAAGCTTGTTCATGACAGATTGGTACATTGATCAAATGAAGAGCAAAACCTATCAATCGGATGGATTACCAATTTCATTTACACACGATCAATATGTTGGTGATAAATTAGATTACGTAGTTTATAACCAATTGACAGATACTCGATGGGACATTAAGAATTTTATGGAATTTGCTAAAAGTGATGACCCTAAAACCTTTGTGGATTCCCAAAATGGGCAAAAAATTCATTTTTATCCTACTAACAAAATCCGATTGGTAATTAATAAAAATAATATTATTAAAAATAAAGTAGTTAACCCTAAATTCTATGATTCTATTGTTCCTTATATAGATATTGATATTAAAGGTCGAGCAATTTACAAAAACCGATTAATGATGTTAGATGTTCTTGCTAATAATAATTGGAAAAGACCCATATATTTTTCGCCGGGAAGTTTCGGTGATGACGATTATATTTGGATGAAAAATTACTTACAATTAGATGGAATGGTTTATAAATTAGTTCCAATTAAAACTACAATTGCAAAAGATGCAAGCCAACATGATATGGGATGCATTGATTCTGATGTAATGTATGATTTAGTAAAAAAATGGGATTGGGGTAATGGTGATAGCCCAAAAATTTATCACGACCCTGAAACCAGAAGAAATAGTATTTCCTACAGAACTAATATGTCTAGATTAATGGAGCAATTAATCAATGAAGGTAAATTTGCAAAAGCAGAAGAAATCATTAATTTAGGTATGAAAAAAATGCCTCTTAAATATTATGATTATTACACTATGGTTGAGCCATTTGCTAGTGGTTATTATGCTATTGGCAAAAAGGAAAAAGCTAGAAAATTACTAACCGAACTTTCGGCTAAATACCAAGAACAATTAAAGTACTTCAGCAACTATAAACCTTCTGAATTAGGAACTGTGGCTATGGAAGTGGTTACCAATATTGAAAGATACAGAAGTTTGTTAGAAGTAATGAAAAAAAGTAACGACCTAGAATTCTACAACGAGAATAGAAAAATCTTCAATATGTACAATCACCTATTCAAATTATTTGATAGGGATGATGAGTAAAAAAAGTAAAAAAATATGATATTAATGAAAAATAGGATGTTATTTTTCATTTTAAGTGTAATAAAAGTACAGAAATTGCTTTTTTTTGACTTAAATTTGGTCTTGAACCAAACTAATAATTGTGTTAGCATCTAGCTCACCAGATTGTCTCCAAACCATCTGACCTTGTTTGTAAATCATTAAAGTTGGAAGTCCTTTAATTCGCAAAGCATCGGCTAATTCTTGATTTTTATCAACGTCAATTTTTATCACTTTTGCTTTGTCACCAAGGGCTGCAGCCACATCTCTGATAACAGGATGCATGGAAACTGATGGCTCGTTCCATTCTGTGTAAAAATCAATTAGCACTGGTAATTGAGTATTTATAAGTTCTCCAAATTTTGACATAAAACCAAAAAATTTAATATAATTTAGACTTCTAAATAGAGATTATACGGTACAAATATAAGGAATTT
>CALPLL020000198.1 GCA_943324395.2 Rhizobium sp. Q54 | reverse complement strand
TAAAATGAGATACTATAATAATACTCAAACTATTTAAAAATGACATAATTTTTTACAAAGCTAGCTTTAAATAGAGTTTAAACAAATGTTAAATTGTCAATTAACCTTTGTGTAATAATTATGGCAATTAGTCCAACAATATTTACGAAAATGGGGTTTCTGAGTTAACGTAAACAAAGAGATTGAATTTGTTTTGCTCTATGATTAAACGTAATCTAAAAAAGGATTTTTTGCCTTAAAATCTTTTACAGAAAGTCCAAAAGACTTTTTATAGGAGCAATTTCTGTTAAAAAAAGATTCTTTTTTTAACAGAAAATTTTAAATAAATAATGGATAATTGAAAAATTGCACCTTTTGTAATAAAAATCCTCATAGAAAGTTTTAACCAAAAGGCATTTTATTATTCGATCAAAAATGGTGCGAGTTCTTTTTAATTATCTTTCCTAAAGAAATATTAAATGAATTACTGAAAGATTATGTGGGGTTTTTGGACTTTTTTGATAATAAAAAAAGCGGCTAAAATTATTTTATTTTTTTATATTAACTCACATTATATTATCTTTAATTTATCTTGATTCGAATTATAATATTTTGAAGTTTTTTTTGAAATAAATTAATGGAAATACTTTAGGTTTTTATTTAATATTAAACTAATTACTAATTATCAAGTCTAATCAATATTGTAAAATGGTTTATGGATAAATATACACTTTGGTCATTAAGACTTGGATATTCAGCAAAGCAGGCAAAAATAATTAAGGCAGTAGGAATAAATAGTTTCTTAGAGAACTCATTTGCCCAAGAGTTTTCTTTAGAAATTCCCGAATTTATTCAAAATAGTCCCAAATCATTCAAAGAATTACAATCCATCCGAAAAAAATTAAAATCATCTCCCGAAGAAGCGAAAGCAGTTTTAAAAAAAGAACAGCAAACACATTCTGATTTAAAAGCATGGTGGATTGGAAAAATGTTGGAAGACGAATTTCCTCTTCGTGAAAAAATGACGTGCTTTTGGCACAACCATTATGTTGCTACTTATCAAAAAGTAAAAGTAAATAATTGGGTTTTTCAGCACAATCAGATTCTTAGGGAAAACGCCTTTGGAAACTTTAAAGTATTGACAAAGAAAATAATCCAAACCAATGCGATGGTCACTTATCTTGACAATACAGACAATAGAAGGGGCAATCTAAATGAAAATTTGAGCAGGGAATTACTTGAATTATTTACTCTTGGAATAGGAAATTACTCGGAAGAAGATATTAAAAACGGAGCAAAAGGCTTAGCAGGATTGGGAATTGGTGAAAACGGCGCGACATACCGCAAATTTTTTGAAGATGGAGATAGCTTTTCTTACCTTGGTAAATCAGGTAATTTTAAAGTTGACCAACTCATTGATATTATTTTTCAACAACCTAAAGTTCCGTATCTGATTACAAGAAAAATTTTGAAATGGTTTATTTATGATAATCCAACGGAAGAATTAGTTAAATATTATGGGAGTTATTTCAAGGAAGTTGATTTCGAAATTAAACCCCTATTAACTAAGATTTTTACAGAAGAATTTTCCAAACCTACTGCTGGTTCAAAAATAAAAAATCCATTGGAATATATTTTACAGTTAATTCAGGAACTCAACCTGCCTGTAAAAAATGAAAAAGCAATTGCTTTTTTTATTAAAGATCAAGGAATGGATTTATTCAATCAGCCTAATGTTAAAGGTTGGGATGGGGGAAATTCGTGGTTGACATCTCAAATTTTTTTACAACGAAACACAATCGTAGATGCAATATGTAATGGAAGACCTTTTGGACAAAGAAGGTTAGTAAAAGACGATGAAATGATGGAGAGTACAGCTCAAAACAATTCAATTACTGTTAAACTAAATTGGAACAAGAATCAGAATAACAAACAAATTATAGCTGAACTCGGAAACCGTTTGTTATTTCAAATCAGTGAAAATGACCAGCTTGATTTTGAAAAAATATTAAAATACGATTTTGATGGTACTACCGAAGGGTCAGAAAATGCGGTACTTAGGCTATTTAATTTTATGGCAAAATTGCCCGAATTCCAACTTATATAAATTGAAAGCCGATTTTTAAAGTAAAATACTTTTAATATGAACAGAAGACAATTTTTAACACTTACAGGAACTTTTACAGGTGGCACACTTTTATTACCTGATTTTTTACATGCCTTCGGTTCCCAAAAGAATTTGGTAATTGGAGAGCAATGTTTAGTTTTTGTTCAATTAAATGGTGGAAATGACGGTTTGAATACATTTGTTCCATTTGAAGATGCGCTTTATTATGACTTGCGTCCAAAGATAGCGCTTTCAAAAGAGGATGTTATTTCGGCTACAAATGGAATGGCATTTCATCCCGCGTTAAAAGGATTTGCAACCATGCAGCAAAATGGAGATTTATCAATTATACAAAATGTTGGATATCCAGAACCTGTTCGCTCTCATTTTCGAAGTCAAGAAATCTGGCAAACTGCTCCTACAAATCAGGAGTTTTTAAATGATGGTTGGTTAGGTCGTTATCTAGATTTACAATGCAAGGAACACCAGGCGACTGCAGGAATAAATCTTGATAAAATAGATAACCTTGCACTAAAAGGAATGGAACCTCACACGATTACCGTGAAAGACCCATCTCGATTTAATGCAAAATCAAAACAAGAAAGTGACAATAAATTATCTGATAATCCACAATTGGATTTCGTTCGAAAAATTGCCAATTCGGTAATTGAAAGTTCTGTTGATATTCAAAATGCTTTAGCAAAATCTACTGCTTCAGATGTGATTTATCCCAAAACGGAGTTGGCCAAAAACCTTGAATGGATTTCTAAATTGATTAAGGGGAATTTAAATTCAAAAGTATATTACACCTCACTTGGTGGCTTTGATACACATGATAATCAACTCGCTATTCACAAAAATAAATTATCTGATTTGAATGATGCCGTTTACAGCTTTTATCAAGATTTGAAAAAAAATCAACAATTGCAAAATGTTACAATTGTAGTTTTTTCAGAATTTGGACGTCGTGTAAAAGACAATGGAAGAGGAACAGATCACGGTACTGCTGCACCAATGTTCATTATCGGGGGGAATAATCGGGGCAAAGTAATAGGTAAAAACCCAAACTTATCTGATTTAAACAATGGCGATTTAAAACATGAGGTAGATTTTAGAAGCGTTTATGCTTCACTTTTGCAAAGTAAATTAAATTTTGATGCCTCTAAAATAGGAATAAAAAATAAAGCGATTAATGGCTTATTTTAATAGAAATAGTCCCTTTTCAATTAATTATACTTAATTGATATAAAATACCTGACTAGACGAGCGATCATTCCATTTGATTAACGAATAAAAGAAATTTTGGAATTTCGAATAAAAAAAACGGCTAAAATTACTTTTAGCCGTTTTTGATTTTAGTAGCGGGAACAGTCCCGACGCTTCGGGAGAACCTGTGATTAATTTAATTTCATAAAAAAGCCACTCATTTCTGAATGGCTTCTTAGTAGCCTGTTCAGATGAAATCTCGAACAATTTGCTGAAAGATTATGAGAAATTTTTAAGGTTTATTTAGTGATAAATCTTTAATAAAATTTACTTTTTTTAGTGCTGTTTTATTAACTAGAAGCCCCAAAATAGTTTTGAGCATTCGACTCATTTCTATTCATCTAATTCACTCTTGATCGTTGAAATGTATTCGTGGGGTGATTTGCCAACAACATCTTTAAAACAAGTAAAAAATGGATTATAGGACGTAAATCCTACGTCTTTAGAAAGTGATTCCAAAGTGTTTTTGGCTAAATAATTATT
>CALPLL020000197.1 GCA_943324395.2 Rhizobium sp. Q54 | reverse complement strand
ATAGAAACAGCCAAGAAGCCTTTTATACCACTGGCGGAGTAATTAATAACAAAGGAAATACGCTGAAAAGTAAATCTGGAAAATATTATGTTGCCCAGAAAAAATACCAGTTTTTAACCGCTGTTGTAATAAAAACACCTGAAAATACAATCAAATCAAATCACTTGGATTATTATACCAATTCGGGTCATTCCTATTTGTTAGGGCCATCGACAATTGATGGAAAAGACAACAAAATCTATACTGAAAATGGGTTTTACGATACCAAAAAAGACATTGCGCGCTTGCAACGAAATTCCAAAATAGAATATAACAATCGATTGATAGAAGGCGATAGTTTGTTTTACAATAAGAAAAGAGGATTTGCATCAGCTACTAATAACGTAAAAATAACCGACACAGTAAATCAAATCATTGTAAAGGGACATTATGCTGAAATATATAAATTTAAAGACTCGGTTTATGTTACCAAAAGAGCCTTGGCGATTAGCTTAATTGAAAAAGATTCCATTTATATTCATGCTCAAAAATTAATGATTACCGGTAAAGAAAATAACAGAATAATTCGTGGTTTTAAAGACGCAAAATTCTACAAATTAAATTTAAGTGGTAAATGTGATTCCATTCATTCCGATCAGAAAAAAGAACTCACAAAACTCATTGGAAAACCAATTCTTTGGAATTTTGAAAATCAAATGACCGGCGATATTATGCACCTCATTGGTAATAATAAAACACAACAATTGGATTCTCTCAAAGTACTAAATAATGCATTTATAGTCTCAAAAGACACCATTGGAACAGGATTTAATCAAGTAAAAGGGCAAAATTTGTATGGTAAATTCAAAGATAAAACCCTTGATAACGTTGATATTATAAAAAATACCGAAGTCATTTATTACATGCGTAATGACAAACAAGAACTCATTGGAATAAATAAAAGCGTTTGCAGTAAAATAAATCTGAAATTAGATAAAAATAAAATCGATGATTTGACTCTTTTTGACAAGCCAGACAGCGATATTTATCCTGAAAAAGATCTGCCTGAAAACGCAAGGAAATTAAGAGGATTTATATGGCGTGGCGACGAACGAATAAAATCCATTGACGATTTATTTACCAAAGAAGAAAATGAAATGAACGACAAAATTGTCAAAGAAAGTAAAGCTTTAAAAGCAAAAGCAGACGTTCCGATGAAAGTCCGAAAAGAAACCTTAGAATACAAAGACAAATAAAAACGTAAAATTGAACAACGATTTCCTAAAATACCAAACTCAAACGTCGCCCTACCCGCTCGGTATGGAAGTTTCGCACGCTATTGGTTCTTACATTTACGACACTAACAATAAAAAATACCTCGATTTTGTAGCTGGAGTTTCGGCTTGCACGCTCGGACATCAAAATCAACGAGTAAATAACGCCATCAAAAGTCAGTTGGATAAATATTCTCACGTCATGGTTTACGGAGAATATTCCCAAAGTCCAGCAGTAGAATATTGCAAATTATTAGCCAATCACCTTCCTTATCCCTTAAAAAAAACCTACTTGGTAAATTCAGGAACCGAAGCTACCGAAGGCGCATTAAAATTAGCCAGACGCATTACTGGCCGTAGTCAATTAATTTCTTGCCATAATGCCTATCACGGAAATACAATGGGCTCGCTGAGCGTAATGGGATTTGAAGAACGCAAGCAAGTTTTCCGTCCATTAGTTCCCGATGTCGATTTTATTACCTTCAATAACGAAGACGATATACAGAAAATAACCACAAAAACAGCTGGAATAATTCTAGAAACCATTCAAGGTGGCGCTGGATTTATTCAGCCTTTTAACGGATTTCTAAAAAAAGTTCGCGCTCGTTGCACTGAAGTAGGCGCTATAATGATTCTCGACGAAATCCAACCAGGCTTTGGAAGAACAGGAAAATTATTCGGATTTCAAAACTACGATGTCGTTCCCGATGTTGTTGTAATGGGAAAAGGCATGGGAAGCGGAATGCCCGTTGGTGGTTTTACAGCCTCCGAAGAACACATGGATTTATTAAGCCACAACCCTAAATTAGGACACATAACCACCTTTGGGGGACACCCTGTAATTGCCGCAGCGTGCCTCGCCACTTTACAAGAATTAACTGAAAGTAACTTAATGACAGAGGCAATTTACAAAGAAAAATTATTCCGAAAACTACTAATTCACCCCTTAATAAAAGAAGTTCGAGGCGAAGGATTAATGTTGGCCGCCATGACAGACTCCGCTGATATTACCACAAAAGTAATTCTGAAATGTCAAGAAAAAGGCCTCATTTTATTCTGGTTATTATTCGAAGGTTGCGCCATCAGAATCACACCGCCGCTAACCATTTCAGAAAACGAAATTGAAGAAGGATGTCAAATAATTCTTCAAGTAATGGACGAAATTTTAAAAGAAATTTAAATTTTATTAGAAGCTATTCCTGCTATCATTCCAATCCTTACTATTGCTTCATTCTGAGCAATAATAAGGGATTTTCCCTTCTATCAGGGCTAAAAAATTACGTTAAATCAGATTGTTTTTTGTTAATTAAATTGTTCACAAAAAAAAGACTGGAATTCCAATCTTAGATTTATATTCTTACCTTTATTAAAGGATAAATTAAACAAAATAACATGCACATAAGCGACGAAGAAGACGAGTACAAATTATCCTTATCAAAGTTTGAGTCGATGTTGAAAACCAACAAAGTACTCTTTTTCGATTCCGAAGAATTTGAAGAAATTGTGCTTCACTACCTCGACATGGGTAAGCCAGCTTTGGCAAAAAAAGCCTTAAAATTAGCTTTAGAACAACACCCTAGATCTACCGGTTTAAAATTGGTTCAAGTAGAAATGCTTGTCTTTGAAGACAAATTGGAACAAGCCGAAAAGTTACTTAATGAGTTGTACGCAATCGAACCAACCAACGAAGAAATTTATATCCAAAAAGCTAATATTTATTCCAAAAGAGACAATCACGAAAAAGCAGTAGAGTTACTTAAAATTGCCTTAAAATACACCGATGATTATGCCGATGTATATAATTTAATTGGAATGGAATACCTTTTCATGGACCAACTTGAATTAGCAAAAGAGAATTTTATTAAGTGTTTAGAAGAAGATACCGAAGACCAAGCTGCTTTATACAATGTAGTTTATTGCTTTGAATTTTTAGATAAAAACGAAGAAGCTATAGAATATCTTACCAAATATACCGACAAAAATCCCTACAGTGAAATTGCTTGGCATCAAATTGGAAGGTTAAATTACGGTTTAAAAAAATACGAAGAAGCACTTCGAGCCTTTGAATACGCAACCTTAATTGACGATGAATTTCTAGGAGCTTACATGGAAAAAGCAAAAGCTTATGAACGACTAAAAATGTATGAAGAAGCCATTGAAAGCTATACAAGAACAATTGAATTAGACGAACCTACTTCCTACGCTTTACTAAGAATGGGAAAATGTTATGAGAAATTAGGTAAAAAAGCGTTGGCAATAAAATATTTCAATAAAACAGTACATGAAGATCCTTTATTAGATAAAGGTTGGATTGCAATTACAGATTTTTATGTACGTCAAAAGAAATTCGAAAAAGCACTTTATTTTGTAAATAAAGCGTTGAATATCGACAACCAAAATCGTTTTTATTGGAAACGTTTTGCCTCCATAAACAAAGCACTGAATTTATTTGAAGAAGCAGAATTTGGATATAGAAAAGCAGTAGAATTTGGTGATTACCAATTAGATACTTGGTTATTTTGGGTTGATATTTTACAATTTTTAGGCGAATTTGAAAGCGCAATTCACACTTTATTACAAGCTTCTGAATACT
>CALPLL020000196.1 GCA_943324395.2 Rhizobium sp. Q54 | reverse complement strand
AGAAAGTTACAATTTGATTTCACCACGAATTTTTGGTGGTTCCAATGGAGAAAATATAGGTTCAAACACGAATATGTATGAATTCTTAATTGGAAAAAACGTTCCAGAAGAACAAGCCAAAGAGTTCGTGTCAAGTATGCCTGCTTATTGGGGTGACCAACCTATTGTAGCAGCTCCAGCCTATATTGGTGCTGTAGTTTTCTTTCTATGCTTGATTGCATTATTCTTAGACAAACGCAAAATAAAGTTTGTATTTGTTGTAGGAACTGTTTTTTCATTATTACTTTCCTGGGGTAAAAACTTCCCGTTATTAACCGATTTTTTTATTGATACAATTCCGTTGTATAACAAGTTTAGAGCGGTTTCTTCCATACAAGTAATTTTAGAATTGTGCATACCTGTTCTTGCAATTATGGGATTACAATCGTTTTTTAAAGAAGAAAAAGAGCAGCAATTAAAAGGACTTTATCTTTCGGGAGGAGTATTTTTTGGAATTATTGCTTTTTTAATCGCAATAAAAAGTCAGTTTAGTTTTTCAGGGGGAAGTGACGATTATTATCTCCAAAATTACGGACCTGAGTTTATTAATGCATTAAAGGAAGATAGAAAAAGCCTTTATTCAGCTGATTTATTGCGCTCAGGATTCTTAGTGCTATTAGCTTTTGGGTTACTTTGGTTCTTTATAAAAAATAAAATTTCAAAATCGACAGCTATTATTTTAGTAGGAATTATCATGATTTCCGATTTATTTTTCATTGATAAAAATTATCTTAATGCAAAAAGTTTTGTTTCTCCTAGTGAAGTAGACGTTCCGTTTCAACCCACAGCTTCTGATTTAGAAATTCTTCGCGATACGTCTCATTACCGAGTTTTTGAAGTGAATGGAAACATGTCAAGTTCTAGAGCATCCTATTTCCATCAATCTATAGGTGGTTACAGTGCAGTGAAACCTCGAAGAATGCAACAGTTATTTGATTATCAAATTGCCAAAAATAATATGGAAGTTTTGAATATGTTGAATACAAAATTCATTATTCAAACCGATAAAGAAGGTAAAGAATTCCCAACGGTTAATCCGAATTACAATGGAAATGCGTGGTTTGTTCAAAAGGTGAAATTCGTAAATTCTCCAGATGAAGAAATGAAAGCTTTGGATAAATTAGATTCTAAAAATGAAGCGGTTGTGAATCAAAATGAATTTGGTTCACAATTAAAAAACAACACATTTGTAAAAGATACTTTATCAACCATTAACCTAATAAGTTACAAGCCAAATCATTTAAAATACGTTTCGAATAATACCAATCCTGGATTGGCGGTTTTTTCTGAAATGTATTATGCTGACGGTTGGAATGCAATTATTGACGGTAAAGCGGTATCTCATTTCAGAGTCGATTATGCTCTTCGTGCTATGGAAATTCCCGCCGGAAAACACACAATAGAATTTAAATTTGAACCTCAAGTAATAAAAACAGGAAGCACAATTGCTTTAATTAGTTTTATCCTGATGATTTTATTATTAGTAGGAGCTGTTTATTTTGAGCAAAAGAAGGCTAAACAATAATTGATTAACTGAAATTGGATAACAATAAAATTTTAATTATTACTTACTATTGGCCACCAGCAGGAGGACCAGGAGTTCAGCGTTGGTTAAAGTTTGTGAAATATTTACCTGAGTTTGGTTTTCAACCGATAGTTTATATTCCAGAAAATCCATCTTACCCAATAATAGATGAAAAACTAATTTCGGAGGTTACCAATCAAGCAATTATTTTGAGAAATAAAATTGTAGAACCCTATCAGTGGGCCTCTTTTTTATCAAAGAATAAAACTACCAAAATCAGTTCTGGAATTATACCGAATAAGAAAAAGCAAACCTTTTTAGATCAGATTTTACTTTGGATTCGTGGCAATTTATTCATTCCTGATGCTAGAGTATTTTGGGTAAAACCATCGGTAAAATATTTAGAAAAGTATATTTCTGAAAACGGAATTACGACAATTATTACTTCGGGACCTCCGCATAGTTTGCATTTAATTGGATTGAATTTAAAGCGTAAATTAAACATTAAATGGGTGGCTGATTTTCGGGATCCTTGGACAACGATAGGGTATCATAAAGCATTAAAATTATCTGAATTTGCAGCCAATAAACACAAAGAGTTAGAATTTAAAGTGCTAAATGCTGCCGACTTAATATTGGTTACTAGTCCATCAACAAGAGCAGAATTCAAAAAAATTACTTCTAAACCAATTGAAGTCATTACCAACGGATATGATGTTGAAAAAATTGGCAATCAAATTTTAGATAAAAAATTTACATTAGCTCATATTGGCTCTTTTTTGTCAGAAAGAAATCCGAGGATTTTATGGGAAAGTATTTCTGAATTAATAAGAGAAAATCCAACATTTGCCTCTCATTTTCAGCTTAAATTGATTGGCGCTGTGAGTCAGGAAGTCTTAAATTCAATTGCTTTATTTCAGTTACAGAATTATGTAAATAATTTAGGATATATTTCTCATGATGATGCAATTATGCATCAAAAGAAGTCTCAAGTTCTTCTGTTAATTGAAATTAATTCTGAAGATACTAAGAGTATTATTCCAGGAAAATTATTTGAATATATGGTTTCTGAACGACCTATTATTGGCGTAGGCCCAAAAGGATCTGACTTTGCTGAGATAATTATAGATACGAATACAGGAATTTTTGTAGATTATTCAGAAAAAGAGAAACTCAAAAATTCTATTGCAAACTACTTTACCCTGTTTCTTGAAGGAAATCTTAAATCGAATGCGATTGGTTTGCAAAAATATTCTAGAAAGAACTTGACTGAAAAACTGGCTACTTTATTAAAAAGATAACAATTACATAATTTAACATTCTCATTCAGTAAATATTTTTTTTATAATTGGATTACTTATTACCTTCGTACTTAAATATTTGTATTTATTAAAACCATGAAAAAATTATTATATCTTTTTTCTTTTGTCATTTTAGTTATATTTTCTTCACAATCAATTGATGGTCAAGTTTATAATGCTAACTATGCAGCTGTAGTAAACCAATGTTCAATTTCTAATATTCTAAACAATTTAACTGAATACGAAGCATTAGGAGTTAAAAGAAGAGGCACTGTAGCTCTTGACAATACCTTAACTTGGTTAAAAAATAAATATGTAAGTTATGGTTATACTGCCAGTCAAATAACTGAAGATTCTTATACTTATGCCGGTTCTACAGCAGTTTGTAAGAATCTTGTGGTCACCAAAATTGGTACTTTATATCCAAATACCTTCATTATTATCGACGGACATTATGATTCAATAAACGGAACAGGAACCAATGATAACGGTAGTGGATTGGTTTGTATTTTGGAAGTTGCGAGATTATTACAAAATATTCCAACACAATATTCTATTAAATTTGTCAATTTTAGTGGGGAAGAGGATGGGCTATTTGGTAGTCAGCATTTCGTTTCATCAATTGTAAATGCTACCACCCCTAAAATGAATATCAAATTGGTTTTTAATTTAGATGAAGTTGGAGGAGTGGCTGGAATGGTAAATAATACAATTACTTGTGAAAGAGATATGTCCTCACCAACATCTAATAATGCCGCTTCGGCTGTAGTGACAAATGAATTGATTAATTGTGTTGGTCTGTATTCACCATTAAATACCTTTTTAGATCGTGCGTACGCCTCAGATTATATGTCTTTTCAGAGTAACAATGAAGTAATTACAGGTTTTTTTGAAAGAAATGAAACCACCCACAAGCACACACCTACCGATTTTTTAGTTAATATGGATCCAACCTATAATTATAATGTGGCCAAAGCAGCAATTGGTGCTATGTTGCATTTTGCAGTAGT
>CALPLL020000195.1 GCA_943324395.2 Rhizobium sp. Q54 | reverse complement strand
TGTAAAAATCAATTAGCACTGGTAATTGAGTATTTATAAGTTCTCCAAATTTTGACATAAAACCAAAAAATTTAATATAATTTAGACTTCTAAATAGAGATTATACGGTACAAATATAAGGAATTTGACAAATTACACTATATATTTTCCTTTTTTTAGTTCTATTACCGTAATTTCTGGCATAATTCCTACGCGTCCAGGATAGGCATGAAAGCCAAATCCTCTATTCACATAAACGAATCTGCCTTTATTTTCGTATAATCCTGCCCATTGTTTGTATACATATTGTGCTAAACTCCATTTAAAATATCCTGGAATTTCTATTCCAAATTGCATTCCGTGGGTGTGTCCCGATAATGTTAAGTGGAAATTTTTCTCGTGATTTTTAACTTCATATTCCCAATGCGAAGGATCATGAGACATTAATATTTTGAAATCATCCTGAGTTAAATTGGCGGAAGCCTTATTAATATCTCCTGCTTTTTTAAAATTATTACCCCAATTTTCAACTCCTACTAATGCAATTTTATCATCTCCTTTTGTAATAAAAGTATGTTCGTTAAGTAGCAACTTAAAATCAATTTGACCATAAAGATTTTTAATTGCTTCAAAATTTTCATCTTTTGCTTTTTGTGATGGCCAAGTTACATATTCCCCATAATCATGATTTCCAAGTACGGAAAATTTGCCATATTTATGTTTTCTAATTCTGTTAAATGTATCTATCCAAGGATGCATTTCTTTAGCATGCGTATTTACAATGTCACCTGTAAACAAAATCAGATCCGAGTTTTGCTCGTTTACTAAATCAATCGCGTAATTTATTTTATCGGGATTGTCAAAACTTCCACTGTGAATATCTGAAATTTGAGTAATAGTAAATCCGTCAAAAGCATCTGGTAGATCAGGGAAAAAAACTTGTTGTTTGATTACTTTGTAATTGTATTTTCCAAATGTCATTCCGTAAATTAAAGAAGCAAATGGAATCGCTGCCAATCCTAAAGCGATTTGGCTTACAAATTTTCTTCTTTGAGGGAAAAAAGTGGCGTCCTTACTGTAATTCGAAAAATAATTTGAAGTCCCTAAAAACAATCTGTAAATATCTTCAAAGAGTAATACAATTGATATTAAAAATTTCGGAATAAAAAATAACAATAATAATCCTAAAGTAATCATTGTCATTTTGGTTTGACCCACACTTCTATCAAATTTTGTGAATTGATATCCAATAAATACAATAACTGAAATAGAAATTATGAGATATATTGTTTTAATCCAAGCAACTTTTGTGATTGTTTTCAAAGCTTGAAAAGCATAAATTTCAACAATAAAGAGAATAAGACAAAGGATGAGGATGCGGAAAGCCATTCAAAAAAATTTTATACAAAAGAACGAATAAATTATACAAATGTAACTTCTATTAAATAAAAATTAACTTGAATTGTATTCTTTAAATTTCGATTGATTATTTTTACAAATTAAAATACACCTTACAATATATGTCAACGCAAAAACGATTGTTCCTATTAGATGCTTATGCTTTAATTTTCAGAGGATATTATGCCTTTATAAAAAACCCTAGAATCAATTCAAAAGGACTTGATACTTCAGCGATTATGGGTTTTATGAATTCATTAATGGATGTTATCAAAAGAGAAAAACCGGATCATTTAGCTGTAGCATTTGATAAAGGAGGAAGTGATTTGCGAAATGATATTTTCCCAGAATACAAAGCCAATAGAGACGCAACTCCTGATGCTATTAAAATTGCGGTTCCCTACATACAAGAATTATTGAAGGCAATGCACATTCCTATTATTGAGGTAAAAGGGTATGAAGCTGACGATTTAATTGGTACAATTGCCAAACAGGCCGAAAAACAAAATTATAAGGTTTTCATGGTTACCCCCGATAAAGATTTTGCTCAGTTGGTTTCAGAAAATATTTTTATGTACAAACCCGCAAGAATGGGTAACGGAATTGAAATTTGGGGGATTCCTGAAGTGCTTGAAAAATTTGAAATTGAAAGGCCAGAACAGGTAATCGATTTCTTAGGAATGATGGGTGATGCAGCCGATAATATCCCTGGACTTCCAGGAGTTGGCGAAGTAACCGCAAAGAAATTTTTGAAAGAATTTGGCACCATGGAAAATTTATTGGCCAACACCGATAAACTTTCTGGTAAAATGAAAGACAATATTGAAGCCAACAAAGAAAAAGGACTATTGTCAAAAAAATTGGCAACCATTCTTTTAGATTGCCCAGTCATTTTTGATGAAAATGACTACGAATTATCAACTCCGGATGTTGCAAAAACAGATGCCTTATTCAATGAATTGGAATTCAGAAGAATGGCAGAACAATTTGACGCTATATTTAAAAAAGGAGGAGCCCCATCTCAACTCAATCAAGTAGACGAAGCCAAATTGTACAAAAAACCGACCAAAAACGAAGATCAATTTGACCTTTTTGGAAGTACACAAAACGAAGAATCATCTGATGAAACGCGCCATCAATATTATAATTCATTAGAAAATACAGAACATTTTTATCAAACTATACAAGGGGAATTGGCTGTTAAATTGCTATTGCAAAATTTACAAAATCAGACATCTGTTTGTTTTGATACGGAAACTACAGGCCTTGATGCTTTGCACGCCGAATTAGTTGGAATTTCATTTTCATATGAAAAAGGAAAAGGATTTTATGTTCCCTTCCCAGAAAATCAAGAAGAGGTTCAGGTTTTGGTCAATAAATTCATTCCCTTTTTTGAAAATGAATCCATTGAAAAAATCGGTCAGAACTTAAAATACGATTTAAAAATTCTTTCAAATTATGACATCCAAGTCAAAGGAAAATTGTTTGACACGATGATAGCGCATTATTTGATAAATCCTGATATGCGTCATAATATGGACATTTTATCGGAGACTTATTTAAAATATTCTCCAAAATCAATTGAAGATTTAATAGGTAAAAAAGGGAAGAATCAACTTTCAATGCGAGACGTTCCTTTGGAAGACATCAAAGAATATGCTGTTGAAGATGCTGATATAACTTTGCAATTAAAAGAAAATTTTACCTTGGAATTAGATAAAACGGAGACCAAAAAACTCTTCGATGAAATCGAAATTCCATTAGTAAAAGTTTTAGCAGCTATGGAAAAAGAAGGAATTCGAGTTGATGTAGATTTCTTAAAATCGTTATCACACGATTTAGGAAATGATATCCAAAAACTAGAAACTACCATTTATGAAATTGCAGGTGAGAAATTTAATTTGGCTTCCCCAAAACAATTAGGTGACATCTTATTTGACAAATTAAAAATTGGCGGAGCTAAACAAAAAAAGACAAAAACAGGTCAATATGCGACTGGCGAAGAAATATTAAATTACTTAGTCAACGAACATGAAATTGTAAAAGCAATTTTGGATTGGCGACAATTGGTAAAGTTACAAAATACCTATGTTGATGCTTTACCAAACCAAGTTGATGAAATTACAAAGCGAATTCATACCGATTACATGCAAACGGTTGCTGCAACTGGAAGGTTAAGTTCTAATAATCCGAATTTACAGAATATCCCAATCCGAACTGAAAGAGGTCGTCAAATTAGAAAAGCATTTGTGGCTCGAGATGAAAATTACACATTGGTTTCTGCCGATTATTCTCAAATAGAACTTCGAATTATTGCTGCTTTAAGTGGTGAAGAAAATATGATTCAATCGTTTCAAAAAAACGAAGATATTCATAAAGCAACTGCTTCAAAAGTATTCAATATTCCGTTGGAAGAAGTGACACGCGAACAAAGAAGTCATGCAAAAACCGTGAATTTTGGAATTATTTATGGCGTTTCGGCCTTTGGATTAAGCAACCAAACGTCACTTTCCAGAGCTGAAAGTGCGGCATTGATTGAAGCTTATTATCAAACTTATCCAAAATTAAAATCGTACAT